>JADCDC010000073.1 GCA_020252385.1 Aestuariivirga sp. | reverse complement strand
GTAGAGGACGTCGATCGTGGCAATCGCCTCGCTGAACTCTATCGCGTCGAAGAGCCTTGGCTCATCGCCTTCCACGATGATGTTGCCGGCATGCATGTCGCCATGGCAGCGGCGGACCAGCCCCTGTTCGCCCCTCGCCCGGAGAAGCCCCTTTTGGGTCTTGAGTGCTGACTCGTAGAGCGCATGGAACTCGAGCGTCTCCGCCGGACGGAAGATGTCGGGCGAGTCGATGAAGGCCTTGGAGAGTTGCGCGCCGAGCCCCATCATGATGGCGGCGCCATCGCTGTCTCGCCGGGGCGCCAGCCCGTGCGCGGCGGCAGCCATGGCCGCCAGCCTTGCCGCCAGGGCCGCATCGATGTTGCCATGCGCCATTTTCCAGGACAGCAGGGCCTGGGACGCGAAGCGCCGCATGACCAGCACGGGTTCGCCCCTCACCTCCGCGGTGTGGAGATAGAGGTCAGGCGCATAGGGACGATTGATCTCGAGTTCCGCCGCGAGGACCCGGCGCCGCTGATCCCTCTCGGAGAAGTCGAGATAGGGAAGCTTGACGTCCTTCTTGATCTTGAAGGCGCGGTTGCCAACGAGGAAGACATGCGCCGCATGGGTTTCCACGTGCTCGACGGGCTCGCCGGGAAAGCCCCACGTCTCACCCTTCAGGAATGCGGCATCGAACATGAGGCAAGAATGCCGTGCCGCGAAGGAGGCAACATTGACAGGCGTCAATTGGGGAGTGCTCAGTCTTTGAGCAACTGGTCCAGCATCGCGCGATGGTTGTTGAGGAAACTCCGGGTGACGCTGAAATGGTCTGTGTCCTGGTAGGCCACGCGTTCGAGCCCCTGGGGCCCGAATTGGTAGATCCATGCATCCGGGTAGGCCATCAGGATGGGCGAGTGGGTGGCGATGATGAACTGGCTATCTGCTGCGATCAACTCATGCATGCGCACCAGCATCGAGAGCTGGCGGGCCGGCGAGAGCGCTGCTTCCGGCTCATCGAAAATGTAGAGCCCCTTGCCTCCGAGCCGGTGCTCCAACAGGGCAAGGAAGGACTCGCCGTGCGACTGCTCATGGAGGGACTTGCCTCCATAGGACTCGATGACCCTGGGTCCTCCCGGAGCGTCGTCAAGGTTTTCGATGTAGGTTGCCGCGTTGAAATAGCTCTCTGCCCGCAGGAAGAACCCATCGCGCGCCCGCCGGACGCCCTTGATGAGCCGCAATGCCGCGTGGAGAGGCGAATGGGAGGATCGCGTGCCGAACCTGAAGTTCCTCGTCCCGCCTTCGGCGTTGAACCCCCAGGCCACCGCAAGAGCCTCGATGAGCGTCGACTTGCCGGACCCATTCTCGCCCACGAGAAACGTGACCTTCGGGTGAAAATCGATCTCGTGAAGCCCTGCCAGGGCAGGGAGTGCATAGGGATAGCGCGAGCGGTCCTCGACCTTCTCCCAGCGCAGTTCCGCCTTCAGCAGGTAATGACGCGCCTCATAGGCCTTCATGGCAAGAGAGTGAAGAATTCTCTCGATGGTTGCAAGCCGTCAGTTCCCCCTGCGGCGCTCCCTGCGGGCGGCACCGGCTGCGGCGGTATCGATGCCCTTGGCGAGTTCCGAGACGGGACCGAGCGCCTGCTCGATCCGCTCGACGCTGGGGCGGGAACCCTTGCTGTAGCCTTCGAGCGCCTTGCGCATGGCGGCGAGGTGCTCCGGGCTCGTGCCGCAGCAGCCGCCGATGATCCTGGCCCCCGCGTCGAGCGCGATCCGGGCGTAATCCGCCATGAGTTCCGGCGTGCCGGTATAGTGGATGTGGCCATCGACATATTGAGGGATGCCGCAATTGCCCTTGGCAACCACGGCGGCATCCGGCCGCGCCTCCGAGATGCCGAGCACGGTGGCGACGAGTTCCGAAGCACCCACGCCACAATTGGCGCCGATGGCGACGGGCTGGGTGGGCAGGCTGGCGGTGATCGCACCGAAGGCCTTGGGCGTGATGCCCATCATGGTGCGGCCATTGGTGTCGAAGCTCATGGTGGTGACGATCGGAAGTTCCGCGCGGGAGGCGCCCTCGACGGCAGCCTTCAGTTCCTCCTCGGACGACATGGTCTCGATCCAGATCACGTCCGCCCCACCTTCCTTGAGGGCGAGCGCCTGCTCGGCAAAGGCCTTCACCGCGTCGTCATGGCTCAGCGCGCCGACGGGCTGCATGATTTCGCCCGTGGGGCCGACAGAGCCGCCGACATAGACCGGTCGTCCGGCCGCATCGGCCTCCGCGCGGGCGTTTCGCGCCGCGGCGACGTTGATCTCGCGCACCTTGCCCTCGGCATTGTGGAGCTTCAGCCGGTGGCGGTTGCCGCCGAAGGAATTGGTGAGGACGATGTCGGCACCGGCCTCGATGAAGCGGCGGTGCAGCGTTCGGACGCGATCCGGATGATCGAAGTTCCACAATTCGGGGGCATCCCCCGATTCCAGACCCATCTGGAAGTAATTGGTGCCGGTCGCGCCGTCAGCCAGCAGCCAGGGCCGGCTGGCGAGGGCCTCAGTGAAGGAAGGGCGGGTCATGTGGATGCCTCCGGGGCGGAATAAGGACATAAAGAAGTCTTTATATCGTTACCCGTCCCGCGCAGGCTTGGCAAGGGTCAGGCGGTCTTCGCCCCGTAGAACAGCGTCACCACGTGCTGGGCTTCGGCGAAGAACAGCCAGCGCTCCACAGTGGCGGCAAGCAGTGCGAGGGCCGCGGCAGGGAGCGCTGCGATGGGAAAGAGCAGTGCGGCAAGGAAGAGTGCGATGGCGAGAACCAGGGCAAGCACGACCAACCGCCTGAGCTTGGCGGCATGTTTCCGGGCGACGGCGTATCCCATCTCCTTCTGGACGTAGTTCTCCGAGGTGTGCGGCACTTCCCATTGGCTGACCCGGCCAATCGACCCCAGCCCCGTGGCATTCTCGATCGTCCGGTCACGCGGCGCGGTGTCGATGCGATGCCAGTAGGCAAGCTTGAGGGCGATGGTGAGCGCCAGCAAGAGGCAAGTGAGGATGACGAGGAAGCCCGGGAAATTGCCGAAGACGGCGGTGATGGCGGTGAGCAATGCCGCGCCGGTGGCGAGGCTGAAGGACAGATAGACCGGCACCGTCAATGGATTGTTCCAAGCCCGGATGGTCGTGAGCGTCGAATAGATCTTGCCTGTGGAGAAGACGGTGACCATCGCCATCGCCGCCGACAGGATGCCGAGCGGGGCGATCAGGGCCGGCGCCTCGATAAGGCCGGACCAGGCGAGGCCGAAGAGCAGCGCGGGCACATAGGTGATGACCGCCGCGACACCCTCGCGCGAGAGCCAGGACGAACGCCACTGCGAGAAGGCCCGCCAGGCGCGCTCGGGATGACCGAGATGGAAGGTCGAGGAGAGAAGCCCGACCGTGATGAGGCCGAGTGCGATGACCATGGAGACGAGCCCGAACGCCAGGCTCGACGCCTGCCCATGATTGACGCCGACGAGCCCCAGGAGAGCCAGCAGCCCATAACCGGCGCCGGATGCCGTCGTGAACAGGATGACGGAATAGGCGGGATGCATGTTCAGCCTTCGAGCTTGCCGGAATGATCGATCTCGCTCTCCCGGGCCGTTGCCTGGCGGGGCGAGAGCAGCCGGTCGGCCCATTGGAAGAGGCGGTCGAAGGCGGATCCATCCGGCTTGGGGAGCGTCTCGGCCACGGTGGTGGTGGCATCGCGCCTGGCACGCGGCGGCAGATATTTGTTGACCGGCTTGTAGCCCATCTCGGGCAAGAGATCGTAGCCACCCCGCGCCGCGACGAGCTGCGAGACATCGGACGCAGGATCGCCGAGATCGCCGAAGTGGCGGGCACCCGTGGGGCAGGCCTTGACGCAGGCAGGAAGCCTGTCTTCCGGCTCGAAGTTCTCATTGTAGATGCGGTCGACGCAGAGCGTGCATTTCTTCATCACGCCATGCGACTGGTCATACTCGCGCGCGCCATAGGGGCAGGCCCAGGAGCAGAGCTTGCAGCCGATGCAGGTGTCGGGGTTGACGAGCACGATCCCGTCCTCGGCGCGCTTGTAGCTGGCACCCGTCGGGCAGACCGTCACGCAGGCCGGCTCCTCGCAATGGAGGCAGGACCGCGGGAAATGAACGATGCGGGACTGTGCCTGCCCTTCCTCCTTCACCTCATAGCCATGGATGCGGTTGAGCCAGGTTCCGGACGGATCGGAGCCATAGGGGTTCACGTCATTCAGGGGCCCGGAATCGCCTTGCGTGTTCCACTCCTTGCAGGACGTGGCGCAAGCCTGGCAGCCGACACAGGTGTCGAGGTCGATGACGAGGCCGAGCTTCTTCGCGGAGGGCGGCGGAAGCGATGTCATGGGGCACTCGCCAGTGTCTTGAGGGTGGCAAATTGCGGCTCGCTGGCCTCGTGCTGATCCGCACATCTCTCCACGCGCACGCGGAGATC
>JADCDC010000072.1 GCA_020252385.1 Aestuariivirga sp. | reverse complement strand
CCCAGACTCCGAAGAAGACATCGAACTCGGCCCTGGTCTGTGTCGCCATGGCCGCACCATCGGCAATCTGCCGTGCCCAGTCCGTCATGGCGGACACCTTCGGCCGATCCTGGTCCCGGATCATCATCCAGATCTGCGCGAAGTCCGGCACCACGTTCGGCGCCACACCGGCGGCCTCATACACATAGTGTATCCGTGCGGTCGGCAGCACATGCTCACGCATCTGGTTGACGGCATGGCCGAAGAGTTCGGCGGCGTCGACGGCTGAGCGTCCTTCCCAGGGTGAGTTGCCCGCATGCGCGGTTCGCCCGCGAAAGATGACGCGGATACCATCGTTGGCGGCCGTCCGGATGGCGCCCGTCGCAGCAATCGGGGCCGGATGCCAGGCCAGTGCCGCGTCGACATCGCTGAACAGACCGTCACGAACCATATAGACTTTGACGCCCTGCGATTCCTCGGAGGCGCAGCCATAGACCCGCACGGTTCCGGGCGATCCGTCCGCCTCCATCATCCGCTTGAGTGCCAGTGCCGCCCCGGTGCATCCCGCACCGATGAGATTGTGTCCACAGGCATGGCCCACCTCGACGCCGGTCGGCCCTGGGGCCTGGCGCGGCTCCGCCGCATTGCCAAGACCCGGAAGCGCATCATACTCGGGAAGATAGGCGATCACCGGTCCCCCCGAACCCTGTTTCCACTCCGCGATGAATGCCGTGGGATAGCCAGACGTGTTCCGGCTGGTGATCGTGAAGCCCTGAGCCTCCAGTTCGCGGAGATGAATCGCGTGGGACTTCACTTCCTGACGTGAAAGCTCGGCGTTCTCCCACACCTCCCGCGAGATGCGAAGGATTGCAGGCTCGACTTCAGTGACAGCCCTGGCCGCAGCTGCGGCCGAGACGGGAGGTGCCGCACGCGCCGTGTCTGCCGCAGCCCCGGTATCGGCCCGAGCCAATACAACAGAACCAGGCGACATGATTGCACCGGCACCTCCGGCAGCACCTGCTGCAAGCACGGTTCGACGGTTTGGCCCGGATTTCACGCGCTCGCTTTCAGCGGTCATGGTCCACCTTTAGCTGTTGCCTGGAGGTCAAAATCGACGAGCCTGAAGTCTGCCCAGTGACCGCCCCCGCAGGGCAGAGAGTGCGGCGAGGCCGGCGGACCCGCAAGCTGAAAAACTTTCATAGGCGGGGAGCGCCGCCACGCCGTTTCATGCGAGGGCAGCCCTTCAAGGGTATCATCCCGCGCGATTTTGTGGGAAAGACGCCCGATCATGAATCCCTCCGAAGATCCGACATCCATCGCCGCCCTCCCTGGCATCCATCCAGCTCTCTCTTCTGCTATTGCCAGGCAAGGCTATACGACCCTCACGCCCGTCCAGATGGCGGTCCTCGAAGCCAGCGACGGGCAGGACCTCCTCGTCTCCGCTCAAACCGGCTCCGGCAAGACGGTGGCCTTCGGGCTTGCCATTGCGCCGACCCTGCTGGGCGGTGCCGAGACCCAGCTCTTCGGACCGCCCGAACGCCCGCTCGCGCTCATCATCGCGCCGACGCGCGAACTGGCGCTGCAGGTCGAGCGGGAACTCGCCTGGCTCTATGCCGATGCCGGCGCCGTCATGGCGAGCTGTGTGGGCGGCATGGACATGCGCAAGGAGCGCCGCCAGCTGGAGCGCGGCGCCCATATCGTAGTGGGAACGCCCGGCCGCCTGCGCGATCACATCACCAAGGGCTCGCTCGATCTTTCCGGCCTCAAGGCCGTCGTGCTCGACGAGGCGGACGAGATGCTGGACTTAGGGTTCCGCGAGGATCTCGAGTTCATCCTCGCCGCCGCACCGGTGGAACGCCGCACGCTGATGTTCTCGGCCACGGTGCCCAAGCCCATCGCCGAACTCGCCCGCACCTACCAGCGCGACGCGCTGCGCATTCGCGCCACGGCGGCGCGCGAGCGCCATGCCGACATCGACTACCAGATGGTGCTGACCGAGCCCGCGGAGCGCGAGAACGCCATCATCAACACGCTCCTCTACTTCGACAGCGGCAGCGCCATCGTCTTCTGCCACACGCGGGAGGCGGTGAAGCACCTCACCGCCCGGCTGTCGAACCGTGGCTTCACCGTCGTTTCGCTGTCGGGCGAACTCTCCCAGGCCGAGCGCACCCATGCGCTGCAGGCGATGCGTGACGGACGCGCCCGCATCTGTGTTGCAACCGATGTCGCGGCGCGCGGCCTCGATCTCCCGAACCTCGACCTCGTGGTCCACGCCGACCTGCCGTCGAACCCCGATACGCTGCTGCACCGGTCCGGCCGCACCGGCCGCGCCGGTCGCAAGGGAACATCGGTGCTGATCGTGCCGCTCAGGCGGCAGGCCGCCGCGGCCCGCGTGCTGGAGCGGGCCAATGCCGTGGCCACCGCACGGCGGGCACCTGGCGCTGCCGAAATCGACCGGCGCACCCGTGCGCGCATCCTCGCGGAGGCCCAGGCCGCGGCCCCGCCGGAGGAGGGCGAGGCAGGTTTCGTCGCCGAACTCCTTGCCGACGTTCCGCCGGAGCGGCTGGCCGCGGCCTATCTCCGCCAGCAGCTCGCCTTGCGGCCGGCGCCGGAGGACGTCTCCGGCACGGCGCTTCCCGAGGCGGCCGCGGCACCCAAGCCCCGCGCCGAACGCCCGGACATGACGGGCTCCCAATGGTTCAGCCTGCCGCTCGGCCGCCGCCAGCGCGCCGAGCCGCGGTGGATCCTGCCGATCATCTGCAAGGCGGGCGGCATCACGCGTGACGACGTGGGCCAGATCCGCATCCTCGAGGAGGAGACCCGCTTCGAAATCTCCGCCGCCCGCGCCCTCCACTATGCGGAGGCCGTGGCAGGCACACGCCACGGGGAGGCGGGTGTCGCGATTTCCCCCTCGGGCCCGCCGGCCTCCCCGGCGGAGCGGGCGGAGGGCGCACCCCCTCTGAAGAAGAAGCCCTTCCGCCACAAGGGAAAGGCGAAGCCCTTCGCCCCCTTCAAGCCTGGCGCGCGCCCTGGCGGCAAGGGCTTCAAGAGCCGCAAGAGGGCGGCTAAAGGGGAGTGATGGCAAAACGCGTCATCGTCATCGGATCGGGGATCATCGGGGCCTCCGCCGCCTATCACCTGGCGAGGGCCGGGGCAGAGGTCACGGTGCTCGATGCGGGCGAGCCGGGCGGTGTCGCCACCCGCGCCAGCTGGGCCTGGATCAACGCCAGCTGGGGCAATCCCGAACCCTATTTCCGCCTCCGCATGCGCTCGATGGCCGAGTGGCGGCGGCTTCAGGGCGATGTTCCGGATGTTGGGCTCGACTGGTGCGGCGGCCTGATCTGGGACCTGCCCGAGCCCGAACTCGCGGCCTATGCGGCCGACCGCGCGGCCTGGGGCCACCCCATCCGCCGGGTGAACCGGGCCGAGATCCTCGCACTCGAACCCCATCTCAAGGCCGTGCCCGATCACGCCTGGCACGTGGCGGAGGAGGGCAAGGTCGAGCCGCTCGAAGCCGCCAGTGCGCTGCTCGCCGCGGCCGTCGCTCTGGGAGCGGAGGTTATGCCGCAGACACCCGTCAGATGGCTCGAGGGCGAGGACCGCGTCACCGGCGTGATGACGATTGACGGCGTCATCCATGCCGATGAGGTGGTGGTCGCCGCCGGTGTCCACACGGCGGACCTTCTCGATTCGGTGGGGATCACGCTGAAGCTGACCGCACCCGCCGGACTCCTTGCCCATTCGCAGCCAGCACCAAAGCTCCTCAACGGCCTCGTCATGACGCCGGGGCTGCACCTCCGCCAGACGGCGGAAGGGCGGATCGTGGCCGGCACCGACTTCGCGGGGGCGGACCCCGAGGGTGACCGGCAAGCCCTCGCTGCCGATCTCCAGGCCAGGGTCGCGGCCCAGATCAGCGGCGCCGAATCGCTCAGCCTCGACTTCCTCACCGTGGGCCACCGCCCCACACCCGCCGACGGCTTTCCCGCGATCGGGCGGCCCAAGAACCGCCCGGGGCTCTATGCCATCGTCACCCATTCCGGCATCACCCT
>JADCDC010000071.1 GCA_020252385.1 Aestuariivirga sp. | reverse complement strand
TGCTCATGTGCAAGGACGGGCTGGAGAGCGCAATGGATCAAGGAAGCTACGGCCAGTTCTGCCCCGTCGCCATGGCGGCGGAAATCGTGTGCACGCGCTGGACCGCGCTGCTCCTCAGGGAGTTGCTGTGCGGATCCAGGCGCTTCAACGACCTGCGCAAGGGCGTGCCCCGCATGTCGCCCACGCTGCTGTCGAAACGCCTGAAGGACCTCGAGGACGCCAAGATCATCCGGCACAGCCACGATCAGCGCAGCGGTGCGTCCGAATATGTTCTGACGGAGGCGGGCGAGGACCTGCGGCCGATCATCATGGCGATGGGCAACTGGGGGCAGCGCTGGATCGATTCCAACCTCAGCCTCCGCAACCTCGACCCCACGCTCCTGATGTGGGACATGCGGCGCAACATCAACCCCGAGCCCCTGCCGAAGCGCCGGGTGACGGTGCGCTTCGCCTTTCCCGAGGCCGCTGCTGGCCAGCGCATGTGGTGGCTGGTGGTGGAGCCCTCGGGCGAGAACGATCTCTGCCAGGTCGATCCCGGACATGAGGTCGACCTGTTCGTCACCGCCTCGCTGCGCGCCCTGACCGCCGTGTGGATGGGCCACACCAGCCTGGCGGAGTCGGAGGAGAAGCGACAGATCGAGGTGGTTGGCGATGCCAGCCTGGCGCGCAACATGCAGGCGTGGCTGGGCCTCAGCGTCTTCGCCCGCGGCCGGGCGGCCTGAGCGGCAGAGGCCCCGGCGCCCACCCCTTGAATGCGCAGGGCGAACCCTTTAGCGTGTCAATCGTTGTTCCACCCACCAGAATGTGACTCGCAGACGATTGTGATCCACTCTCGGAACCAAGGACAAGACCACTGAAAGCGCCAGCGAAAAAGACCGCGCCACGCAAGACCGCGGCGAAAAAGACCTCAGCGCCCAAGGGCGCCAAACCCGCCACCAGCAAGGCTGCGAAACCTGCCGCCAGCAAGGCCGCGAAACCTGCCGCCAGCAAGGCCGCGAGACCTGCCGCCAGCAAGGCCGCGCCGAGGAAGGCCCCGCGAAAGCCAGCCGCCGAGCCCGCCCCGCGCGAGCCGCTGCCGGAGATTCCGGCGGAGCTCCTTGCGGCGTCCCCCCGGGCACAGAAGCCGCGCAAGCCGCGCGGCAAGAAAGCCGCGGCCGAAAAACCCGCAGGCGCGCTCGACACCATCCTGGCCCAGCTCGACGATGCCAAGGCCGAGCAGATCGTCACCATCAGGCTTGATGACAAGTCGGCGGTCGCGGATGCCATGGTCGTGGCCTCCGGCCGCTCCAACCGGCATGTGGGCGCCATCGCCGACCAGCTGGTTCAGAAGCTGAAGGAGAAGGGCTACCGCGACCTCCGGATCGAGGGCATGCCGCAATGCGACTGGGTGCTGGTCGATGCGGGCGACGTGGTGGTGCACATCTTCCGCCCGGAGGTCAGGAGCTTCTACAATCTCGAGAAGCTGTGGTCGGCCCACGCGCCCGACGACCGGATCGCGATGTGACGCCTTGCGCCTCGCCGTCATCGCGGTCGGGCGGCTGAAGCCCGGCCCCGAGAAGACCATTGCCGAAGACTACCTGACGCGCGCTGAGGGGCTTGGCCGCAAATGCGGCATCAGCGGCTTGCGCGTCGCCGAGTTTTCCGAATCCCAGGCCTCATCCGCCGCGGCGCGCATGGCGGAGGAAGCGCGGCTGGTTGCCGCCGCACTGCCGCCCAAGGGCTTCAGCGTTGTGCTCGACGAACGCGGCAAGGCGCTGGCCAGCGAGGCCTTCGCCGAACTCCTGCGCCGCCACATCGACGGCGGGACGCCCGAGATGAGTTTCCTGATCGGTGGGCCCGACGGCCATGCGCCCGAAACGCGCGCGGCGGCCAGCCTGCTCATGAGCTTCGGCCCCATGACCTGGCCGCACCGCCTGGTGCGGGTGATGCTGTTCGAACAGCTCTACCGGGCGGTGACGATCATCGCCGGCCACCCCTATCATCGCGCGTGAGCCGGACTGAGCGGCCACTCAGGAGCTTGAGCATGATCCTGTCGCAAGAGTGGCTGCCACTCTTGCGGTTCATTCTCTTGTCCTTCGTCAGTCCTTCTTCAGCATGGCGTCCTGGAGGCGCTGCTTGTCGGCATCGCTCAGCACCGGCCGGTCCAGCTTCACCGTCAGCTTGTTGAGCTTGGAGGTGAGCGTGAAGGGCGTCTGATAGTCGGCATCATTCACGCCGGTGAGCGTGTCGGAGCCCACATCGAAGCTTTCGTCCCACTGCAGGATCATCGGCAGGGTCTTGGGCATCTGCTTGGTGTCGACCACCGTGCCGTCGACCGAGAGCGTGCCGGTGCCGGGGCGGCCGACGCCGGAGAAGTCGTTGAAGGCCAGCGTTCCCGCGCCGAGGCCGTCATACTTGAAGTCGAAAGTGATGGTGTGCTTGCCGGGGCTGAGCACGTCCGGGCCTTGCCACTTCATTCGCTCCAGGTCGACGAGGTTCCACAGCCACACGGGCTTGCCGTTGAGAATGTAGAAGCCATACCCCCCGAAGCGGCCGCCGGATGTGAGAATCATGCCGTCGCCGCCCGTGGCGGGAACCTCGACCTCCGCCGTCACCGTGTAGGAGGTGTTGAGCAACTGCGGCGAGTCGCCCTGCGGCAGGCCCACCATCGGCTTGGTGTAGACAAATTCCGAGCGGCCCGCCGTGATGTTGGGCCTGGGCGCCACGATGCGCGCGGCCACCGAGGCATCCATCGGAAGCACATTGTATTTCTTCGCCTCCTCGTAGAAGACCTGCTTCAACTCCGCGACCTTGTCCGGATTCTGGGCGGCGATGTCCGTCACCTGCGAATAGTCCTTGGTGAGGTCGAAGAGTTCCCACTCGACATTGTTGAGTGGATCCGGGTTGGCCGGCCCGAAGGCCTCCCACGGCGCGCGCTTCACCTTGGTCGACAGGATCCAGCCATCCTTGTAGATGGCATGGTCGCCGAACATCTCGAAATACTGCACCGAATGGCGCGACGGGACGTCGGCATTCTCCTTCTTGAAGGTATAGGCCAAGGAGGTGCCCTCGATCGGGGCCTGGTTGATGCCGTCGACCACTTCCGGTGCGGCAATGCCCGCGGCCTCGAGGATGGTCGGCACCACGTCGATCACATGGGCGAACTGCGGGCGGATCCCGCCTGCGTCGTCGATGTGGCCCGGCCACGAGATGGCCATGCCCTGGCGCACGCCGCCCAGATGCGAGGCGATCTGCTTGAACCAGCTGAAGGGCGTGTCGAAGGCCCAGGACCAGCCGGCGGACATGTGGTTATAGGTCAGGTCTGTGCCCCACACGTCATACCACTTGAGCTGCACGTCCGCGGGCAGCATGTTGAGGCCATCGAAGAAGGCGACTTCATTGGGCGTGCCGAGCGGGCCGCCCTCCGCACTCGTGCCGTTGTCGCCATTGATGTAGATGATGAGCGTGTTGTCGAGCTTGCCCATATCCTGGACCGCCTGGATGACGCGTCCGATCTCATGGTCGGTGTAGGCAGCATAGGCGGCGAACACCTCAACCTGGCGGATGAACAGCTTCTTCTCATCGGCGCTCGTCTGGTCCCACGGCTTCAGAATGTCGGAGGGCCAGGGCGAAAGCTGGGCATCCTGCGGGATCACGCCGAGCTTCTTCTGATTTGCAAAGATCCGTTCACGAAGCTTTTCGTAGCCGTCGTCGAACAGGTTCATGGCCTGGATCTTGTCAACCCACTCCTTGGTGGGGTGGTGCGGCGCATGGGTTCCGCCCGGCACGTAATAGAGGAAGAACGGCTTGTCGGGTGCCGTCTGGTTCATGCGGTTCAGATAGTCGATGGCGTCGTCGGCCATTCCGGTCGTCAGGTTCCAGCCGGGCTTGCCCTCGAAGGGATAGATCTGTGTGGTGTTGCGGAACAGGTTGGGCTGCCACTGATTGGTGTCG
>JADCDC010000070.1 GCA_020252385.1 Aestuariivirga sp. | reverse complement strand
GGGCTCGCTCTCGGGCGGCAACCAGCAGAAGGTGGCGCTCGCCAAGTGGCTCACCCACCTGCCGCGCGTGCTCATCCTGTCGGAGCCCACCCGCGGCATGGACGTGGGTGCGAAGGAAGACGTGATCCGCATCGTCAAGTCGCTGCGCGACAAGGGTGTGGCGATCCTCGTGCTCTCGACCGAGCCCGAGACGATCCTGACGCTCGCCGACCGGGTGACGGTGATCAAGAAGGGAACCGTGGCCCGCCAGTTTTCGACGGGCCACATCGAGAAGGCCGACCTGCTGTCGGCAGCCTGACCAAGGGGGAGAGTGAAGAGAATGTCGACGGCAGATATCGCAGCGCCAAGACGCTTCAGCCTGAAGCGCTTCCTCGCCGACCAGCTGAGGAACATCGCACCCGTGTTCACGCTGGTGGCGCTCGTCATCTTCTTCAGCTTCGCGAGCGAGACCTTCTTCACCCTCGACAACGCGCTCAACATCGTGCGCCAGCTGTCGATCACCGGCATCATCGCGGTGGGCCTCACCTATGTGATCCTGACGGCGGAGATCGACCTCTCGGTCGCGGCGGTGGCCAATGCGGTGGGCATCACGGTGGCCTATTTCACCATCCAGCCGGATTACGTGAACATTGCCAACGTGCCGATGCAGGGCTGGATCGCCATCATCCTGGCGCTGGCCGCGGCCTTTGCCTTCGGCCTCGTCACCGCGGGCGGCATGACCATCATCGGCATCCCCTCCTTCATCATGACGCTCGCCATGATGCAGATCGCCAACGGCGTCTCCGCCCTCCTGGTGCGCGGGCAGATCGCCTACCAGTATCCGGACCTCATCACCACGCTGGGCTCGGGCACCGCCTTCATCATCCCGCTCGGCGTCGATGCGGCCGGAAAGGCCATGTTCATCCCCATCGGCTGGACCATCGTCGTCTGCATGGTCTTCCTGCTCGTCGGCCATCTTGTTCTGAAATACACGCGCTACGGCCGCTACATCTACATGGTGGGCGGCAACCGCGAAGCAGCGGAGTATTCCGGCGTGAACGTCAAGTTCATCATCGGCTCGGTGATGGTGATCTGCGCGGTCTGTTCCGGTGTCGCAGGCATGCTGGGTGTCGCCTATTTCGGCTCGGCCCAGCAGAACCAGTTCGACTCTTTCCTGCTCGATGCCATCGCGGCGGTGGTGGTGGGCGGCACCTCGCTCTTCGGCGGGCGTGGCGGCATCGGCAACACCATCATCGGGCTTCTGGTGCTGGGCGTGGTCAACAACGGCCTCGACCACATCCAGATCGACAGTTTCCTCAAGATCCTGATCCGAGGCCTGATCCTGCTCGCGGCGTTGATCATCAACGTCTATGCCCAGGTGCTGAAGGAAAAGCAGTCGGATCTGGATTAGCGGGCCCGGCGCAGGCCCGAGGCTCAGGCGATGGCGATGCGCAGCGGGAATTCGCCGCGTGTCAGCAGCGGCTCGATGCCGCCGTCGAGCCGTCCGAGTCTGACGAGGTCGCTGATGCTCTGGTAGCCGCCGTGGAAGAAGGCGAGGTTGCCCCATGGCACGTAGTAGCAGAGATCTCCCGGTGCAGGATCATCGACCGGCCCCCGTACCAGTTCGGTGAGCTTGCGGGGCAGGTAGGCGATCTTCTCGTTGCTCGAATAGTCCGAGATGGTGAGATCGAGCGGCAGCATGGACGCGAATTCCCGCGCCGAGGCATTGTCGAAGAGAGTGACCGTGAAGTCCTCCTCGCTGAACGTCACCCGAATCCTCGGCAGCACGCTCTCCGCCCTTGTGCCTGTCCGGGCCGAAAGCATGGCGACACTCATGGCTGCGCCCATCACCACATGGCGTCGAGACAGTGTCCTGGGAAACTTCACCCTCACCTCCTGAAAACCGGGTCCGCGAACCTCCCGTAGTAAGTCCGCACACTCCGACTGGAATATGGAGAGATGGGGATCTCACAGATTTGTGACCCAAGTTGATCCAGCGGACGAGGCAGCCGTAGCTTCATGCATGAATACCCCCGCCCTCTATTGGCTCCGCAACGACCTCCGCCTCACCGACAATGCCGCCCTGACGGCTGCCGCCGCGCAGGGTCCCGTGATCTTCCTCTACGTGCTCGATGACGAGACGCCGGGCGAATGGCGGCTCGGCGGTGCATCACGCTGGTGGCTGCACAAATCCCTCGAGGCGCTTGGCCGCAAGGTGCCGCTGACGCTGCGGCGCGGCGCTGCAGACCGCGTGATCGCGCAGGTGCTGGCGGAGACGGGTGCCGCATCCGTCCACTTCACCCGCGACTATGCGCCATGGTCGGGCGCGCTGGAACGGCGCGTGAAGGACATTGCCGAGGCTGCGGGCGCATCCTGCCACCGCTATGGCGGCTTCCTGCTGCATGAGCCGGAGGCGATCCGCAATGGTGCGGGCGAGCCCTACCGCGTCTACACCCCCTTCTCGAAAGCCTGCTTTGCGGCGGGAGAGCCGAAGCCCCTGAAGCCTGCTCCAGCCTTCACCCCTTTTTCCGGAGAGCTCGCCAGCGACCCGCTCGATGACTGGGGACTGCTGCCGAGGGCTCCCGACTGGGCACAGGGCTTTGCCGAGATCTGGACGCCCGGCGAAGACGGCGCCGTTGCCCGGCTCAAGGGCTTCATCGCGGATGGACTTTCGCATTACGCGGACGAGCGCGACCGGCCCGACCGCGACGTGACCTCCAGGCTTTCGCCGCATCTCCGCTTCGGCGAGGTGAGCCCCGCACAGTGCTGGCACGCGGTGCGGGCTGCCGAAGTGAAGGCGG
>JADCDC010000007.1 GCA_020252385.1 Aestuariivirga sp. | reverse complement strand
CGAGAACGCCGCCCATTTCGAGCGCTGGCAGGTTTCGTGCGAAGGCGGTCTCAAGGGCAGGACCATCACCATCGACGGGCTGAAGAGCACGCTGACGGACGTTCTCGCCCGCATCACCTGGGCGGACGGATCGGTGGAGGTGGTGCGGCTGACGCCGGAACAGCCTGCGCTGGTGCTGAAAGGGGCGCAAACCGTCTGGGAGGTGGCGCAGACCTATTTCATCCTGGGTGTGGAGCACATCCTGGGCGGCATCGACCATCTGCTGTTCGTGCTGGCCCTGATGCTGCTCATCCGCGACCCGTGGGCCCTGGTGAAGACCATCACCGCCTTCACGATCGCCCACAGCATTACCCTGACCGGCGCTGCGCTTGGCTATCTCTCCCTTCCGCAGCCTCCCGTCGAGGCGGTGATCGCTCTCTCCATCGCCTTCGTGGCGCGCGAACTTCTCGTGATGAAGCCGGGGGAGCGGCGGCTGTCGGAGGCCTATCCATGGTTGGTGGCCTTCAGCTTCGGGCTGCTGCACGGCTTCGGCTTCGCTGGCGCGCTGAAGGAGATCGGCCTGCCGCAGGCAGACGTGCCGCTGGCGCTGCTCACCTTCAACCTGGGTGTCGAGGCGGGGCAGCTCCTGTTCGTGGCGGCCATCCTTGCGCTGTACCGGACGGCAAGCGTGATGACGCGGCTTCCGATGGCGCCCATCCGGACCGCCATTGCCTATGGCATCGGGACGGCCGCAACCTTCTGGCTCCTGACGCGCATTTACGCCTTCATCGTCTGACTCAGCGACGCCCCAACAGGTTCTCGGCCGAGAAGGCTTCCGCGAGTTGCGCCTCGCTCATGAGGCCTTCCGCCAGCACCACGTCGCGGATGCTGCGGCGGCTTTCCAGCGCCAGCTTGGCGACGCGGGCGGCGGCGGCATAGCCGATGAAGGGTGTCAGCGCCGTCACGGTGACGAGCGAGCCTTCGAGAAGTGCGAGGCAGCGTTCGCGGTCCGCCTCGATTCCGATGATGCACTTCTCGCGCAGCACGCTCATGCCGCGGATCAGCATGCGCATGGACTGCAGGATGTTGAGGACGATGACCGGCTCCATGGCGTTGAGCTGGAGCTGGCCCGCCTCCGCCGCGAGCGTGACCGTGAGGTCGTTGCCGATCACCTGGTAGGCGATCTGGTTGACCACCTCCGGGATCACCGGATTGACCTTGCCCGGCATGATCGAGGAGCCCGCCTGGACGGCGGGCAGCCTGATTTCGCCAAGCCCGGCGCGCGGCCCCGAATTGAGGAGGCGCAGGTCGTTGCAGATCTTGGAGAGCTTGACGGCGATGCGCTTGAGCACGCTCGAGAAGGTGACGAAGGCGCCGAGATCGGATGTCGCCTCGATCAGGTCGGCTGCGGGAACGAGTGCTATGCCCGAGACCTCGGCGAGGTTGCGGATGACGTGTCCGGAATAGCCCTCGGGCGCGTTGATGCCGGTGCCGATGGCGGTGCCGCCCAGGTTCACCTCGCGGAGCAGGTTCGCGAATTCGCGCAGGCGCTCGATGTCTTCCCCGATCGTCACGGCGAAGGCGCGGAACTCGGAGCCGAGCCGCATGGGCACGGCGTCCATCAGCTGGGTGCGGCCGACCTTGATCACGCCGTCGAACTCCGTGGCCTTGGCCAAGAGCGCGTCCTTCAGCAGGCGCTGGCATTCGATGAGCTCCGGACAGGCGCGCAGCACGGTGAGCCTCACGGCGGTCGGATAGACGTCGTTCGTCGACTGCGAGAGATTGACGTGGTCGTTGGGGTGGATCACGCCATAGTCGCCGCGCGGCCTGCCGATGAGCCGCAGCGCCATGTTGGCGATCACCTCATTGGCGTTCATGTTGGTGGAGGTGCCCGCTCCACCCTGCAGCATGTCAACCACGAACTGGCCGTGACCCTCGCCCGCGATGACAAGATCGCAGGCCTGAACGATGGCGGCGGCGATGCCGGGCGGCAGCCTGCCGAACTCGAGGTTCGCAAGCGCGGCCGCCTTCTTCACCATGGCGAGGGACTGGATCAGTTCGGGAAACTGCGCGAGCGTGATGCCGGTGATGGGGAAGTTCTCCACCGCCCGGGCGGTCTGGATGCCGAAGTCGGCATCGGCGGGGATGTCCATCTCGCCGATCGAGTCGCTCTCGGTGCGGGTCAGAGCCATGTCGGGCCTCCCTCGGTTGGTCAGGCTGCCGCAAGCAGACGAAGCAATTGCCGATGCGGTTCCTTGCTTATACTATGGACGTGACAGCAAGATCCGAAAAACCAAGGGGAGACACAATGGACCGCCGCTCATTCATCAGAACTTCCGGCACTGCCGCCGTGGCCCTGCCAGCCCTCGCGGCGCCCGCCATCGCCCAAAGCGCGCCGGAGATCAAGTGGCGGCTGACCTCGAGCTTCCCCAAGGCGCTGGACATCCTCTACTCTTCGGCTGAGCAGTTCGCGAAGTTCGTCGCCGAGGCGACCGACAACCGCTTCCAGATCCAGGTCTTCCCGGCGGGCGAGATCGCCCCGCCGCTTGAGGCCGCCAATGAGGTGGGCCGCGGCTCGATCGAGATGTGCCAGACGGCGAGCTATTATTACTGGGGCAAGGACCCGTGTTTCGCCGTCGGCACCGGGCTGCCCTTCGGGCTCAATGCGCGCCAGCAGAACGGCTGGATGTATTTCGGCGGCGGCATGAAGCTGATGAACGACTTCTTCGCCGGCTACAACCTGATCGGCTTTCCCGCCGGGAACACTGGCGCCCAGATGGGCGGTTGGTTCCGCAAGGAGATCAACACGGTCGACGACCTGAAGGGCCTGAAGTTCCGCATTGGCGGTTTTGGCGGCTCGGTGATCGCCAAGCTTGGCGTGGT
>JADCDC010000069.1 GCA_020252385.1 Aestuariivirga sp. | reverse complement strand
TCTCGCCGCCACCTCTCCCGGCATGGCGGTGCCCTTTCCGTTCGGACACACATGATCGCAGCAGACGCCCTGACGCTCGACGGCCTGACCCATGGTTTCTTCACCCGGGAGGGCGGGCATTCGGCCGGCCTCTTCGCCTCGCTCAACTGCGGCATGGGCTCTGGCGATGACCGCGAGGCGGTCACGCTGAACCGCGCCATCGTGGCGGAGCGCCTCGGTGTTGCGCCAGACCGGCTGCTCTCCGCCTATCAGGTGCACAGTGCGGAGGCCGCGGTGGTGACGGAGCCGTGGACGGGCGAGCGCCCGCGGGTCGATGGCCTGGTGACCAGCGTTCCCGGCCTGGCACTCGGTGTCCTCACCGCCGATTGCGGCCCGGTGCTGTTCGCCGATCCGCAAGCGCGGGTGATCGGTGCGGCCCATGCCGGCTGGAAGGGGGCGCTGACCGGTGTGACCACCGCAACGATCGAGGCGATGGAAGGGCAGGGGGCGAAGCGCGCCCGCATCGTCGCGGTGATCGGGCCCATGATCTCGCAAGCCGCCTATGAGGTGGGGCCGGAGTTCCCGTCCCGCTTCACCGAGGCCGACCCCGCCAACGCGCGCTATTTCTCGCCCTCGCCCCGGGCGGGGCACGCCATGTTCGACCTGCCGCTCTACCTCGCGGACCGGCTCACGGCCGAGGGGGTGGGGCGCGTCGTCAACCTGTCGCTCTGCACCTTCAGTGATGAGAGGCGCTTCTTCAGCTACCGCCGGGCGACACACCGCAACGAAAAGGATTATGGCCGCCTCATCTCGGCCATCGCACTTATCTAGGAGAAATCCATGGCACTGCATTTCGACCGCGCTGAATACGCCCGCCGCATCAAGACCGTGACCGCAGCGCTCGCCGCGCAAGACCTCGATGGCCTGCTGATGTTCCAGCAGGAGAGCATGTACTACCTGACGGGCTACGACACCTTCGGCTTCTGCTTCTTCCAGTGCCTCTATCTCGGGGCGGACGGGCGGCTCGCACTCCTCACCCGTTCGCCCGATCTCCGCCAGGCGCGCCACACCTCGATCATCGAGGACATCCGGATCTGGACCGACGAGGCCGGTGCGAAGCCCGCAACCCAGCTGCGCGACATGCTGGAAAGCCTCGGCGCGAAGGGCAGGCGGCTTGGCATCGAGAACCAGTCCTATGGCCTCACCCATTTCAACGGCAAGCAGGTGGACAGCGCGCTGTCGGGCTTCGTCAAGCTTTCGGACGCCAGTGACCTCGTCAACATGATCCGCGTGGTCAAGTCTCCGGCAGAACTCCGCTATGTGCGCAAGGCAGGCGAACTCGGCGATGCGGCGCTGAAGGCCGCCATCCGCAAGACCAAGCCCGGCGCGGATGAGGGCGAGATCCTGGCGGCCCAGCAGGCGGCCGTGTTCGCGGGCGGTGGCGACTATCCCGCCAATGAATTCATCATCGGCTCCGGAAAGGACGCGCTGCTCTGCCGCTACAAGTCGGGCCGCCGCAAGCTCGGGAAGCGCGACCAGCTCACCCTCGAATGGGCCGGCGTCTACCGCCACTATCACGCCGCCTTCATGCGCACGGTGATCATCGGCAAGCCCACGACGCAGCATCTGGCGATGGATCTCGCCTGCCGCGAGGCGCTCGCCGCGGTCGAGGAGCAGCTGGTCCCCGGCCGCACCGCGGGCGATGTCTTCGCCGCCCATGCGCGCGTCATGGATGCGCATGGCATGAAGCCTCACCGGCTCAACGCCTGCGGTTATTCGCTGGGTGCGAAATTCACTCCAAGCTGGATGGACAACCCGATGTTCTACAAGGATAATCCTGTGGTGATCGGGCCTGGCATGGTGTTCTTCGCGCACATGATCCTGATGAATTCGGAGGCCGGCGCCGCCTTTTGCCTTGGCCGCACTTACATCATAGGAGAAAAGAAGGCGGAGCCGGTTTCGAAGGCGCCCCTGGAGATGATCGTCCGCTAGCATGCGACAGTCCGCGACCACCCCCTGGCACAAGCCGCTGCGCGCGCTCTCATCGGGCGTGCTGCTGCTCGTGCTGGGCCTGGTGCTGGCGGCCTGCTCGGCCGGTTCGATCCTCACGGACTCAGGTCTCGGCAGCGGCGGGGAGCCCAAGGGCAAGACCGTGCCGCCCGTCGCCATCGGGGAAATCAGGGGCATGCCGCCCGCCCAGCTCACCGAACTCAAGTCCGCGCTCGCCTCAGCCGGCGGCACGCATGACATCGGTTTCGTCCAGGGCAGCTTCCAGTCGGGCGTGTTCGGCCTCACCGGCAATTTCACGGCCAACTCCGCCAGTTCCGGGGTGCGCGTCGTCTATCAGTGGCAGTTCCGCGATGGCGACGGCGTTCTGATCGACCAGATCGATGGCGAGGAAAATGCCGGCGTGTTCTCCGGACCCGATCCCTGGGACGGCGTGACCTCCGCGGCCCTTGACCGGATCGCGCGGCGCACGGCGGAGGCCATGGCCCGCAAGCTGAGCGCCATGGGCTATGCCGCGCGGCTCGCCAGCCTCACGGCGCCGCCGGCCGAACTCTTCGCCATGGCCTCTCCCGACGCCGCCCAGCGCGAGATTGATTTCGACACCTTGCACGGCCCCGGCATGGGCGAGGCCGGTGCCGCCATGATGGCCAATGCCAACGAGATCGTCATCCACGAGGACATCGTGCCGAGCGTTGCCGCCGTGGCGCCCATCAAGGGCGAGGCCGAGATGCCGCGGGTGGCGCTGCCCGATGGTCCTTCCGCGGCACCCCCGCCCGACGTCGACGACACCACCATCGCCGCCGTGGAACAGGAGCCGCCGCCGGCTGCGCCCAAAAAAGACAAGAAGGCAGTGGCCGAGACGCCCAAGAAGAAGACGAAGCCCGGCCAGCGCGAGATCCGCGCCGTGGCGGTCGTGCCGGTCAAGGGCTCGCCCGGCGGCGGCGATGCGGAACTCACCGCCGCCATGAGGAAGACTCTCGCGGCGGCGGGCTGGCCTGTCGTCAACAAGCCGCAACCGGATGCGCTGACCATCGTCGGTCGCGTCAAGGTTGTGCCGAAGGGCAAGGCGGAGACCGTCTCTGTGAACTGGGAGGTCCAGTCGCCCGATGGCAAGTCGCTGGGCGACGTGAAGCAGGCCAATGATGTGCCGCAGGGCACCCTCGACCAGGGCTGGGGCAATGCCGCCTTCGCCGTCGCGGAAGCCGCGGCAACCGGCATCTTCGACATCGTCAAACGCTACAGGTAGAGCTACGGCGGCATAAGATTTCGCTATGGCCGCATCAGCGAAATCGCCCTTTGCATTGCGTCATGCGGTTGTTATAGAGCCGCAACGGCAGGGCTGATCAAGGGGTTCGGGGCATGATGAAGATCGTGGCAGGCAACAGCAACCGGCCACTCGCCGAAGCCATCTGCTCCTACCTCAACCTGCCGATGACGAAGGCCGTCGTAAAGCGTTTCAACGACATGGAAATCTGCGTCGAGATCCAGGAGAACGTGCGCGGACAGGACATGTGCGTGGTGCAGTCGACGAGCTTCCCCGCAAACGATCACCTGATGGAATTGCTGATCATCATCGACGCGCTGAAGCGCGCCTCGGCGAAGCGCGTGACCGCCGTGATCCCCTATTTCGGCTACGCCCGCCAGGACCGCAAACCCGGCCCCCGCACACCCATTTCCGCGAAGCTCGTGGCCAATCTCATCACCCGCGCGGGCGCTGACCGCGTGTTGACGATGGACCTCCATGCTGGCCAGATACAAGGGTTTTTCGACATTCCGACCGACAATCTCTTCGCCGGCCCGGTGATGGTGCGCGACATCAAGAACCATCTCGACGTGGCCAACACGGTCGTCGTCTCGCCCGACGTCGGCGGCGTGGTCCGCGCCCGCGCACTGGCCAAGCGCCTCGACACGCCCTTGGCCATCGTCGACAAGCGCCGCGAGCGCGCGGGCGAGTCCGAGGTCATGAACATCATCGGCGACGTCAAGGCGAAGTCCTGCATCCTGATCGACGACATCGTCGATTCCGGCGGCACGCTGGTCAACGCCGCCGAGGCGCTTCTCGCCCAGGGTGCCAAGGACGTCACCGCCTACATCACCCATGGCGTTCTCTCGGGGGGTGCTGTCGCGCGCATCACCAACTCGAAGCTCCGCGAACTGGTCATCACCGACTCGATCCAGCCCACCGAGGCCGTCAAGATCGCCCGCAACATCCGCACCATCCCCATCGCCCCCCTGCTCGGCGAGGCGATCGGGCGGACCAACCGCGAAGAGAGCGTGTCGAGCCTGTTCGAGTAGTCCCGAAGGGGCGTCACACCGGGTGGGTTGCACTCCGCCAACCCTTCCGCTATAGGCGCGCGGTCCGACCGGCATCGTTCACCCCTGGAGGAAGGCTGGCGGACGTATCCATATCAGGAGAAGACCATGTCCAAGATCGTGCAGCTCAAGGCCGCGTCGCGCGCCCGGGCAGGCAAGGGGGCCTCTCGCGCAGTCCGCCGTACCGGCCTCATTCCCGGTGTCGTCTATGGCGACAAGCAGGAACCCCAACTCATCTCGCTCACCTACGGCGACGTTCTCCCCCACATCGAGACCGGCCGTTTCCTCTCGACGCTGATCGACCTCGACGTCGACGGCAAGACCGTCCGTGCCATCCCGCGCGACGTTCAGTTCGAGCCGGTGCGCGACTTCATCGTCCACATTGACTTCCTGCGGCTCGGCAAGGAAGCCCGCGTGCGCGTCAACGTGCCCGTCCACTTCAAGGGACAGGACGTGTCGCCCGGCATCAAGCAGGGTGGCGCGCTCAACATCGTGTCGCACACGGTGGCGCTGTCGTGCTCGGCGAACCTCATCCCCGACGAGATCGCCGTCGACGTCTCGTCGATGCAGATCGGCCAGTCGATCCACCTCTCCGACATCACGCTGCCGGAGGGTGTGAAGTCCGCCGTGTCGGATGACGTGACGCTCTGCGCCGTGACCGCCCAGGCCAAGGAAGAGGAGGCCCCCGCCGAAGCCGCCGCGGCCGAGGTTCCGGCGACCAATCAGAAGGCTCCCGCCGCTGCTGCCGCCGCTCCCGCCAAGGGTGCGGCACCCGCCAAGGGTGCGGCTCCGGCCAAGGGCGCTGCTCCCGCCGCCGCTGCCGCTCCGGCCAAGAAGAAGTAATCTCGCTCAGCGCGCGAGGGCCAGATGCACCTCATCGTGGGGCTCGGCAATCCGGGCTCCAAATATCAGGGCAACCGGCACAATATCGGCTTCATGGCGGTGGA
>JADCDC010000068.1 GCA_020252385.1 Aestuariivirga sp. | reverse complement strand
GGTCGCGCCGGAAAGCTTCGGAGCCGAGATAGGTACTGCGCTCCATGGTGATCAGGTGGTCCTGGAACGGGGCATCGAGTTCGGCAAGGCCGACTGCGGCCTTCGCGATCCGGTCATAGCAGCGGGCCATGGCTGGCCAGAAGGCGAAGATGGCGGCGTGCGCGCGAAGGGCCTCGAGACCATAGTCGAAGGCCTGCTCCAGCTCGGCAAGGGCCATGGACACTTCGGGCGAGAAGGCGAAATCTGCCGGGGCATGGGGCGTCTTGCCGTCGACCAGCACTTCGAGTAATTCGCGCACGAAGTGGCGGGGTCCGGCGCAGACGCCGGTCTCGGAATGGAAGGCGAAGTTGCGCTCGGCATAGTCGAGGATGCCGTCAATGCTCACCGCCGCACCAGGCGGCAGCGTTGCCTCGCCGACGGGCACGAAAAGCATCTGGTGCATGACGAGGCGCAGACCGTCCGTGACGCGGAAGAGCGAGGACAAGGCCGGGTGCAGGGCACCGCTCGTCACCGGAGTGTGCGGTTTCACCAGTTGCCAGGTGGGCAACGCCAGCAAGAGCGTCGCAAGACGCTCGACGGCGCCGACTGTGAGAGGCCGAGGCAGGTTCGGATAGCGCGCAAGATAGGCGTCGCGGATGGCGGCGACGGCCATCATCATCTCCGTCCAATGGGTGCGCATGCTCTTGAGGGCCGTGACGTTCATGGGCTTCGGATCGAGGTAGCGCGTGCCGGCATAGGTGCAGGTCATCCACTCCGTCTGGCGGTCGAGGCGCAGCGCGCGCGGAAAGACATTGGCCTCGCCCACCTGACGGTTATCGGCATCGAGCGCCATGTGGGCGATGCGGAAGACGGGGATGACAAGCTCGAGCCAGCCCTGCTCCACCGCGCGGCCGGCAAGCCTTTGCGTGATCGCTTCGAGATCGGACCAGCTGGCCGGTGCCAGCGCCTCGGCGACGCCAAGCGGTGACGGGCGGCTGCGGTCCGCTGCGGGTGCCCCGCGCTGTGCCGCTTCTTCCGCGCGGATGAGGATGCCGGCGTCGAGCAGAGCTTCGAGGCAGCTGCTGACCTCGCTCCAGTCGAGGCTTTCGCCCCAGCCCATCGCATCCGCCGCCGTGAAGCGCGACTGTTTTGCCAACGTTTCGCCAAAGGCGAAGAGGTGCGGCTCGTCGAAGGTGATTTCCTGGCCGCCATAGAAGAGGGCGAGCAGGGGCGCGCCATCCTCCGCGGTCAGATGCTGTAGCACCATCCGCTTCGGCATCTCGAGCACCAGCTCGTCATCCGGCGCGAGGCGGGCGGCTGCAGCATGCATGAAGGGGCATGCGGCAGAAGCGTCGGCGGTGGTTGGGATGCGGTCCATTCGGTCTCGGTTGTTGCTGTGGCCTTTGCCGATCAGTGTCGCAAGCCCCGTGCCAGTTCGGCGGGCAGACCAGGCAAGATCGTCGTCGCCCCTCGACCAGCCGGAATTTCAAGGAGTTTTCCCTCCGCACAGAAAAGCGCAGCGCTGCGTCGGCCATTGGGGAGGCACCTCCAGTGGGGGAGGAAACCCGGGGCAGTGGGGGAAATCCCCCACGCTTTGCCCCCACTGCGATAGCCCGCCTAAACCCGGCGCGAGACTGAAGAGGAAGAGAGCCACATGCCTCAGCACTATGCACAGACGATGCGGGCCTTCGCGGCGGAGCGGCCGCGGCGCGCCATCCTCACCTGGCTCGGCTCCGGCGTGGCGGCGGCGCTGTGGCTGGGCTGGTTCTTCCTTGCGGGTGTCAATGTCCATGCCATGTCGGACGAGGCGCGGCTCGAGGTGGCGGAGGCGCCGAGTGGCGTCGATGCGCCGCTGGCGGGCGAGGTACTGTCGAGCGCGCTCGTGCTGGGCGCCGAAGTGACGAAGGGTGACGTGCTGCTGGAATTCGATGCGCGGCGCGAGAAGCTGCAGCTGCAGGAAGAGGAGCTGCGGCTTAAGGCGACGCAGACGAAGATCGCGGCCCTCGATGCCGAGATCGCAGCACGGCAGACCGCACTGCGTGAAACCGAATCGGCCGCACGCGATGCACGCGAGGCAGCGCGCGCGCGGGCCAGGGAGACACGTGCCGCGGCGGACTTCGCGGCGGAGGAGGAGAAGCGCATCGGCAGGTTGGCGGCGGATGGCGTGTCGCCGCGCGTGGCGGTGCAAAAGGCAGCCTCCGAGCGCAAGAGGCTCGAAGCCACCGCCGCTGCGCTGGATGCAGATATCGGACGCATTGACGGAGAGGCGAAGGCGAAAGCCAATGCGGCGCAGGCCGACATCGAGCGGCTGAACTTCGAGGCGCGCGAACTGGCGGGCGACATCCAGTCTTCCGAGGCAGCCATCGCGCGGCTGTCGCTGGAGATCGAACGCCACGTGCTCCGCGCCGGCGTGAGCGGCAAGCTTGCCGACGTGGCGAGCCTGCATGGCGGATCCTATGTGCCCGAAGGCCAGAGGCTGGGCGTGATCGTGCCGAAGGGCGAAGTGCAGGTGATCGCGGAGTTCCAGCCCTCGCCGGTGCTGGGGCGCGTGCGCGAGGGCCAGCATGCCGAGCTTCACCTCGATGGCTTTCCCTGGTCGCAATATGGTGTGCTGACCGCCACGGTGCGCCGTGTCGACAGCGAGGTGCGGGACGGCAGGGTACGGGTCGAACTCGACCTCGATACGTCGGCGTCTGCTAGCCCGATCATCCAGCATGGACTTCCCGGCAGTGTCACCGTGAATGTGGAACGCGTGACACCCGCCATCCTGCTGCTGCGCGCGGCGGGCGTGATGCTGGCCGGAAGCCCGGCGGAAGCCGCAACGCCGGAGCGCGCGCCGTGAGCGCCGCCATGACCATGCGCCGCAAATGGTTCGCGCCGGAAGTGGTGCAGACTTCCGCCATGGACTGCGGGCCTGCGGCGTTGAAATGCTTGCTCGAAGGCTTCGGCATTCGCGCCAGCTATGGCCGCCTTCGCGAAGCCTGTCAGACGGGCATCGACGGCACGTCGATCGACACGATCGAGGCGGTGGCGAACCGGCTGGGCATTGCAGCCGAGCAGGTGATGCTGCCGCCGGACCAGCTGTTTCAGGGCAGCAACGCCACACTTCCCGCCCTTGCCGTGGTGCAGCTGCCGTCGGGGCCTGCGCATTTCATCCTGGTGTGGCGGCAGGCGGGCCACTGGCTGCAGGTGATGGACCCCGCAGCGGGGCGGAGGTGGGTCAGGCGCGAGGAGTTCCTCAAAGAACTGTTCCGCCACGAGTTGAGCGTACCCGCCGCCGATTGGCGGGACTGGGCGGCGGGTGATGAATACCGGGATGCGGTGACACAACGCCTGGCAGCCCTCGGCGTCGGGCAACGGGCGGCGGCAGGCTTCCTCGCCACGGCGCTTGCCGATGACAACTGGTATTCGGCCGCGGTACTC
>JADCDC010000067.1 GCA_020252385.1 Aestuariivirga sp. | reverse complement strand
CCCAGCGGTCGATCAGCTCGGGCGTCAGCTCGCCGTGGAACTGGGTGGCCAGGATGTCGCGGCCCACCGACATGATCTGCACCGGGCTCACCCGCGAGGAGGCGAGCACCTCCGCACCCGGCGGAACCTTCGTCACCTCGGCATGGTGCCACTGCATCACCTTGAAGGCGGCGGGAAGCCCCCGCGTCATCGGATGGCCGATGCCGAGCGCGTTCAGCTCTACCTTGCCGAAGCCCACTTCCGGCGCCCGGGCGAGGCCCACTTCGCCGCCCAGCGCCTCGGCCAGCACCTGCAGCCCGAGGCATACGCCCATGAAGGGCCGGTTGCGCTGAAACGTCCATTCGCGCACCGCCGCAATCTCGTCCTTCAGCCACGGGTACTGCGCGGTTTCCCACACATCCATGGCGCCGCCCATGACCAGCAGGAAATCATAAGGGGCGAGCGATGGGATCGCTTCACCCCTGTGCAGCATGACGACATCGACCTCCGCTCCCTGTTCCTCGAGGAAGCGGCCGAACAGGCCGGGCGGTTCGTCGTCCATGTGCTGGAAGGCAAGGGCGCGTCTGATCATGGGCAGGGTCCCCCCTCAAGAATTCGAATGCGCGCACATAAGGCTTGCAGCGTGATTCACAAGCACGAATTTGCCGCAGCATTGCCTTGCACCCGAATTGCGAAGAAACTGTTGCAGTGATGACACTCCCGCGAATCCTCCTCTCCGCACTGCTGCCCTTCGCGGCGGCCTATCTCCTGTCCTACCTGCTGCGCGCGGTGAATGCGGTGGTGGCGCCTGACCTGGTGCGCGACCTGAGCCTCACCCCGGCCCAGCTCGGCCTCCTCACGGCGGCCTATCTCGGCGCCTTCGCGCTGTTCCAGCTGCCGCTCGGCGTGCTGCTTGACCGCTATGGGCCGCGCAAGGTGCAGGCGGGGCTCTTGACCCTCGCCGCCCTGGGTTGCCTTGCCTTCGCCTTTGCGGAGGGGCTCGCCGGTCTCTTCGCGGCGCGCGCCCTGATCGGGCTCGGTTTCTCGGCGGGGCTGATGGCGAGCTACAAGTCCTCCGCCACCTGGGTCCCGAGTGAGCGGCGCTCGCTCGCCAACACCGCGATCATGTCCTTCGGCGCGCTGGGCCTCGTGGTGGCGACGGAACCCACACAGCATCTCGTGGCACTGATCGGCTGGCGGAACGCCTTTCTCGTCTTCGCCGGGCTGATCCTGCTCGCCGCCCTGCTGATCCTCGCCGCCGCGCCCCGCAAGGACACGGTGGGCGAGCCCGCCCCGCTCGGGCGGCAATTCGCCGAGATGCTGGCGATCCTGAAAACGCCCCTGTTCTGGCGGCTGGCGCCGCTCATCGGCCTTACCGCCGGCGTGCAGATCGGCGTCCAGACGCTGTGGGCGGGCCCGTGGCTGCGCGACGTGATGGGCCTCACCCGGGAGGAGGTGGGGCGCCATCTCCTGCTGATGGCCATAGCCTTCATGGCGGGAATCTTCCTCGTGGGCCTCATCGCCGACCGGCTGGGGCGGCGCGGCATCGGGCCGATGCAGGTGATGCTGGGTTTCAACCTCCTCTATCTGGCGGCCCAGCTGCTGATCGTGCTTCGGGTGGAGAGCCTGATGTTCCCGGCCTGGCTCGCGGTCGCCGCCTTCGGCCAGGTCGCGATCCTCGCCTTCCCCTGGTTCGCCGCGCGGATCGGGCGGGAGCTTGCGGGCCGCGCCAATGCCTCGATCAACTTCACGATCTTCGTGGTCGCCTTCGCCACGCAATATCTCCTGGGCTTCATCATCGGCCTGTTTCCCGCGACCGCCACCGGCTATAGCCCCGAAGGCTACAGCGTCGCGCTGGGCCTGTTCCTCGTGGCCCAGGTCTTGGCTCTTCTCTGGTACCTCGCCTGCTCGCCCCACAAGGACCGCGCATGACCAATCCCGTGATCGCCGAAGTCACCCGCGGCGGCATCGTCGAAAGCCGCCACCGCGGCGCCTTCGCCGTCGTCGATGCCACGGGCCATGTGGTGGCGGCGGAGGGCGGCATCGCCGCCGCGGTCTACCCGCGCTCGGGTGTCAAGGCCTTGCAGTGCCTTCCGCTGGTGGAGAGCGGTGCGGCTGACCGCTTCGGCTTCACCGATAAGGAGATCGCGCTCTGCTGCGCCTCCCACAACGGCGAGCCTGATCATGTCCGCGTGGCGCGCTCGATGCTCGCCAAGGCCGGAAACGCCGAGGCACTCTACGAATGCGGTGCGCACTGGCCGTTTCACGAGGCCTCGCGGCTCGCACTCATCCGGCAGGGCGGAAGCCCGGCCGATGTCCACAACAACTGCTCCGGCAAGCATGCCGGCATGCTGGCGCTCGCCCGCCACCTGGGGGTGGACCCACACGGCTATGCGCTGCCCGATCACCCGGTGCAGCGCCTGATTGCGAAGACAATGGGCGGCCTCTGCGATGTCGACCTCGAGTCCCAGCCCTGCGGCATCGATGGCTGCTCGGTGCCGACCTGGGCGATCCCCATCCGCAATCTCGCGCTGGGCTTCGCCCGCTTCACTGATCCGGATTTCGCCGCAGCACAGCGCATCATCGGGGCGGTGCGCGCGCACCCCTTCATGGTGGCAGGCTCGGGCGATTTCGACACGCTCATCATGGAGGCCGTGCCGCGCCTCTTCGTCAAGACCGGTGCTGAAGGCGTGTACTGCGCCTGCATTCCCCATGCGGGCCTCGGCATCGCGCTGAAAGTGGACGACGGCGCCGCGCGCGCTTCCGAAACCGCCATCGCCGCGGTGCTCTCCGGCCTCGACGTGTGGACGGACGAGGAGATGGCCGCCCTGGAACGCTTCCGTCACCATGACCTCCACAACTGGCGGAAGCTCGAAGTGGGCGAGGTGCGGGGGCTCAGGTTGTAGTTCCTCTCGCACTTCTTCTTCCTCGCCCCCACGCATGTGGGGGAGAGGGCAGGGTGAGGGGGTGGTCACCGCGAGCGAAGCTCATGCAGCGAGTGCGCGGACAGGCCCCCTCACCCTTCCCTCTCCCCCTCAAAGGGGGAGAGGAATTGTTTGTGAGTCTCTACTCCGCCGCGCGCTGCGCGTAGCCGAGCTTGAGGTTCAGCCGGTCGAGCAGGGCGAGGGCCGCATCGGGAATGACCGTTCCCGGCGGGAAGACGGCTGCCGCCCCCATCTCGAGCAGCGTCTCGACGTCCTCCGGCGGAATGACGCCGCCGACCACGATCATGATGTCGGAGCGGCCGGCGGCGTCCAGTGCGGCCTTGAGCAGCGGCACCAGCGTCAGGTGGCCGGCCGTCAGCGTCGAGACGCCGACCGCATGCACCTTCTCCTCCACCGCCATCTTCGCCACTTCCTCGGGCGTTGCGAACAGGGGGCCGATCGTCACGTCGAAGCCCATGTCGGTGAAGGCGGAGGCGATCACCTTCTGGCCGCGGTCATGCCCGTCCTGTCCGACCTTGGCGACGAGCACCTTGGGTGCGCGGCCGTCCGCCTCGCGGAAGGCGGCCACCGCATGCTTCACCTGCTCGATCTTGTGGCGGTCCTTGGGGGTGGTGGCGTAAACCCCCTTCGCCGCGCGGATCACCGGCACATGGCGGTTGAACACACGCTCCAGCGCCAGCGAAATTTCGCCCACCGTCGCCTTGGCGCGGGCCGCATCGACCGCGGCGGCCAGCAGGTTGCCCTGCCCGGAGCGCGCCACCTCCGAAAGCTTCGCCAGCATTGCCTGTGTCTCGGCCTCGGTCCGCTCGGCGCGGAGCCGCGCCAGCTTCTCGACCTGGCGGGCGCGCACGGCGGAATTGTCGACCTTCAGGATGTCGATCTTGGCGTCGCCTTCGACCTTGTAGGTGTTGACGCCAATCACCGCCTGTTCACCGGAGTCGATGCGGGCCTGGGTGCGCGCCGCGGCTTCCTCGATGCGGGCCTTGGGGATTCCCGCCTCGATGGCCCTGGCCATGCCGCCCATGGCTTCCACTTCCTCGATGTGCTTCCAGGCTTTCGCCGCGAGATCGGCCGTCAGCCGCTCGACGAAGTAGCTGCCGCCCCACGGGTCGATGACGTTGCAGGTGCCGGCCTCCTGCTGCAGGAAGAGCTGCGTGTTGCGGGCGATGCGGGCAGAAAAGTCGGTGGGAAGTGCCAGCGCCTCGTCGAGCGAATTGGTGTGGAGCGACTGCGTGCCGCCCTGGGTCGCCGCCATCGCCTCGATGCAGGTGCGCGTCACGTTGTTGAACACGTCCTGGGCGGCAAGGCTCCAGCCGCTCGTCTGGCAATGGGTGCGCAGCGCCAGCGAGCGCTCGTCTTTCGGATCGAAGCGCTTGATGAGCTTGGCCCAGATCATGCGCGCGGCGCGCATCTTGGCGACTTCCATGAAGAAGTTCATGCCGATCGCCCAGAAGAAGGAGAGCCGCGGCGCAAACTTGTCGATGGCGAGCCCGGCATCGACACCGGCGCGGGCATATTCGAGGCCGTCCGCCAGCGTGTAGCCGAGTTCGAGGTCGGCCGTCGCACCGGCCTCCTGCATGTGATAGCCGGAGATCGAGATCGAGTTGAACTTCGGCATCCGCTCCGAGGTGTAGCGGAAGATGTCGGACACGATCTTCATCGACGCCTGCGGCGGATAGATGAAGGTGTTGCGGACCATGAACTCCTTCAGGATGTCGTTCTGGATCGTTCCGGCGAGCTTTTCCGGCGGAACGCCCTGTTCCTCGCCCGCCACGATGTAGAGCGCCATCACCGGCAGCACGGCACCGTTCATGGTCATCGACACGGTCATGCGGTCGAGCGGGATGCCGTCGAACAGGGTGCGCATGTCGTAGATCGAATCGATCGCCACACCCGCCATCCCGACGTCGCCCGCGACACGCGGATGGTCCGAGTCATAGCCGCGGTGTGTGGCAAGGTCGAAGGCGATGGAAAGGCCCATCTGCCCGGCGGCCAGGTTGCGGCGGTAGAAGGCGTTGGAGTCCTCCGCCGTGGAGAAGCCCGCATATTGCCGGATCGTCCAGGGCTGGGTCGTGTACATGGTGGGGTATGGCCCGCGCAGGAAGGGCGCGATCCCGGGCCAGGTGCCGAGGAAGTCGATGCCGGCCATGTCGCCAGGTCCAT
>JADCDC010000066.1 GCA_020252385.1 Aestuariivirga sp. | reverse complement strand
GTGGGGGAGAGGGAGGGGTGAGGGGGCTGCCGGCTCCGGGCTCCACGCTCCAACCATGTGCGCGCTGAACCACCCCCTCACCCTGCCCTCTCCCCCACTGCGTGGGGGCGAGGAATGAACAGGGAGAAGGACATGGTTCTCGTCGGCGCCATTACCGGTGCGCATGGCATCCGGGGCGAGGTGAAGCTCAAGAGCTTCACCGCCGACCCCGCCGCCATCGCAAGCTACTCGCCGCTCGAAACGGCGAAGGGTGCGAAGATCGAGATCGCCAGGGTGCGCCCGCAGAAGGATGGCCTGATCGCCGTCCTCAAGGGTGTGACCGACCGCAACGCGGCGGAGGCGCTCCGGGGAACGGAACTCTTCGTTCCCCGCGCCAGGCTTCCGGAGCCTGAGGAAGATGAGGTCTATGTGCATGACCTCATCGGCCTTGCCGTCCACCTCGCCGATGGCTCGCGCCTTGGCGAGATCGTGGACGTGGCGGATTATGGCGCCGGCGACCTGATCGACGTGAAGGTCGACGGCCGCAAGGACACGGTGCTGATCCCCTTCGCCGACCAGTATGTGCTGGAAGCGGACGGGGAGAGGATCGTGGTCGACCTGCCCGAGGGCTATCTCGACGTCGAGGAAAAGCGCGGAGAGGAGAAGCGATGAGCTTCAGGGCCACCGTGCTGACCCTCTTCCCCGAGATGTTCCCGGGGCCCCTGGGGCTTTCGCTCGCGGGCCGCGCGCTGGAACAGGGGATCTGGTCGCTCGAGGCGCGTGACATCCGGGCCTCCGCCACGGACCGCCACCGGACGGTGGACGATCACCCGGCGGGCGGCGGGGCCGGCATGGTGCTGAAGCCCGACGTGCTGGCCGCCGCGATCGATGCCGCGCCCCATGTGGGGCCAAGGCTCCTCATGAGCCCGCGCGGCGTGCCGCTGACCCAGGCGCTCGTTCGCGAACTGGCGCAAGGGCCTGGCTGCCTCATCGTCTGCGGCCGCTTCGAGGGCGTGGACGAGCGGGTGATCGAGCGGCGAAGCTTACGCGAGGTTTCGATCGGGGATTACGTGCTGTCGGGCGGCGAGCCGGCGGCCATCGTGCTGCTCGACGCCATCGTGAGGCTCATTCCCGGCGTCATGGGAAAGACCGCCTCGGGCGAGGAGGAAAGCTTCGAGGGCGGGCTTCTGGAACACCCGCATTACACCAAGCCCAACGCCTGGGAAGGTGTTGAAATTCCGGGGATTCTCCTCTCCGGCGACCACAAGGCTATCGCCCGGTGGAAGCAGGAGCAGCGGGAGGCCCTGACCAAGGCCAGACGGCCCGACCTGTGGCGCGCCCATGCGAGCGGCAAGGAGTCGGGAAAGATTTGATTTTGAACCGGGTTGGGGGTATAGGCCGCCATCCCTTTAAGGAAGACAGTCAATGGATATCATCGCTCAGCTCGAGAAAGAGCAGGCCCAAGTCGTGGCCGCCCAGCGCGCCGTGCCGGAATTCGGCCCGGGCGACACCGTCATCGTCAATGTGAAGGTCAAGGAAGGCGAGCGTTCGCGCGTGCAGGCCTATGAGGGCGTGTGCATCGCCCGCTCCGGCGGCGGCCTCAACGAGAACTTCACCGTCCGCAAGATGTCCTATGGCGAAGGCGTGGAGCGCGTGTTCCCGGTCTATTCGCCGATGATCGACTCGATCAAGGTGGTGCGCCGCGGCAAGGTGCGCCGCGCCAAGCTCTATTACCTGCGTGGCCGCACCGGCAAGTCTGCCCGCATCGCCGAGAAGCAGAAGGCCATGGGCCTCGTCGCGCCGGCCGAGAAGGCCGCCGACTGACAAGGGCAGAACGCAGCCAGATCATTCTTCGAAAGGCCGGAACTATTCCGGCCTTTCGCTTATCTGGGTCCACGCGACTTCACCTGCGCCAGCGGATTCAGCCTTCGGTCGCGCGGTTGCGCACGACGGTCACGGTGCAGGGCGCCTCGGCGGCGACCTTGGCTGACACGCTGCCGAGGATCTTGCGCATGGTGGAATTGGCGCGCGCCCCCATGACGATGTGGTCGACATTGTTGAGGCGCGCATAGTCGAGGATCGTCTCCGCGGGGTCGATCGCCTCCAGCACGTGGAAGGTGACGCGGCCCTGGTCGAGCTTCAGGGGCCGCGCCCAGTCCTTGAGGCCGACGAGGCGCTGCACATGCTTGTTGTGGCCCTGCTCGTCCAGCGTCTGGTCGAGCGCGATGCGGTTGAGCTTCTGGACGTTCAGCACCGCAAGTCTCGCCTCCGGTGCGCGCTCGAGGATGCGGAGTGCAGCGCGCCGGAGCATGTCGGCAAGCTCCGGCGTCATGTCGTCGAGGTTGATGGCGACCGAGACGATGGGCGCATCCGAGGCCTGGGCCTCGCGCGGCGGGGCCTCGTCGATGAGGCTCATCTGCGGCTCGCCCTTGCGCTTCAGCACGGCGAAGAAGCCGTCCTTCTCCAGCTTCTCGGCCCGCGCCGTGAGTGCCACCTGGCCGGGATGGCGAAGGTCATGCGCCAGCTGTGCCGCTGTGGGGTGGCGGCGGCCCGCCTTCACCTCGAGGCAGCGCAGCACGATCTCCTGGAACCACGGCGGAAGGGCGGGATTGAGCTTGCGCGGCGGAACCGGATCCCGCCACAGCCGCTGCTTCAGGCCTTTCAGCTTCTGCGGATCGCCGAAGGGCCGCGTTCCGGTGGCGAAGAAATACATGAGTGCCCCCAGCGCGAAGAGATCGCTGCGCGGCTCGCTGCGGATGCCCATCACCTGCTCCGGCGCCATGTAGGGCGCGGTGCCGTAGGGCAGGCGGAATTCCTCCTGCATCAGGTCCGGCAGCTGGCGGTGGTGGGCGAGGCCATAATCGATCAGCACCGCCTCCCCCGACGGCCGGAACATGATGTTGGAGGGCTTGACGTCGAGATGCACCACGCCCTGCTCATGCAGCGACTGCAGCGCATCGGCGATCCTGGCACCGAGCTCCGCCACCTGCTCCGCCGGCAGCGGCAGTGTCTTGAGCATGGGCAGCAGCGTCTCCCCTGACAGCCGCTCCATGACGATGAAGGGCTGCGTCGAGAAATCGCCATTGGCGATATGGCGCGGCACATGCACGCCCTTGAGCCGCGGCATGATCATCTGCTCCATCTCGAAGCTGACGATCGCCGCGGGGTCCTCGCCCTCATAGACGACGGGCGTCTTCATCAGGAAGGACGCACCATCCGCCTCGCGGGTGACGCTCCACAGATGCGCCATGCCGCCGGAGTGCGTGAGTTCGTCGATGCGGAAGCCTTCGATAACGTCTCCGGGGTTGAGCTTTCCCTTGACCATTCAGCGCCCCCTCAAGAGCCGGTCGGCGAGCTGGTCCGGCAGGCCCAACGCACGGATGCGCTGTGACACGCCTTCGACGTCATAGGGCGCGCGGTGATAGGTGAGCGTGCGCTGATCCGTGTCGTAGATGGCGAAGGACGCCGCCGGATTGCCGTCGCGCGGCTGACCCGCCGAGCCGATGACCGCAAGCCACTTGCGCTGCGCCGGAAACGGTGTGGCCACATCCTGCACCGGGCTGTGCGCCGTCATCTTGCCGGTGGCGGAGAGGCAATAGACGGCGGGCACATGCACATGGCCGCAGAAGGTGACCGTGGCCTGTGAGCCCATCAGGCTGGCGCGCGCGGTTTCGGCATCGGTGACATAATGCCAGGCGGCGGGATCGGAGGCCTCGGAGTGGACGAACAGCAAGTCGCCGGAGCGGACCTCGAAGGGCAGGCCTGCGAGGAAGGACTTCGACTCCTCGCTCAGCTGCGTGCGCGTCCAGGCCAGCGCCTTGGCCGCCGTCGGGTTCATGTCCCGCGTGGGCTTCAGCACGGCGAGATCATGGTTGCCCAGTACGGCGATGGCGCCGGCCTCCGCCAGGGGCCGCACCCGGTCGATCACCGCTTCGGGGTCCGGGCCATAGCCCACGAAATCGCCCAGGAAAGCCAGCCTGTCCACCGCGCGCCGCTCTGCCGCCGCCAGGCAGGCCTCGAGTGCGGGAAGGTTGGCATGGACATCCGAGATCAGGGCGATCCGCATGGCGGGATTTTCACCATATTCGCCTCCGTCGCGGAACACCGACCTTAGTTCGAGTGGGGCCTGATGTTGTGTTTGGCGGCGGGCTTGTTAAGAAGGCTTAGACCTCAGGGGAAGGC
>JADCDC010000065.1 GCA_020252385.1 Aestuariivirga sp. | reverse complement strand
GCGCAGCCTAATGGCGCCGATGATCTCGAAGACGCCGCTGACGATGGCCCAGGCGCCGATGAGGAACAGGAGCCAGATCGCAACGACGCCCGGCACGGCGAAGGAGATGAGGCCCGCGAGCACGCCCGCAACGCCCACGACCGCCAGCCACCAGCGCGGTGCTGGGCCGTCGCCGCGGATCGCCGCATAGATCGAGAACAGCCCATCCACCAGCGCATAGGCGCCATAGACGATGACGAGGCTGATGACGGTGATGCCCGGCCAGGCAAAGGCCAGCACGCCGAATACGATTGCCGCAATGCCGCGCAGCAGGAGCAGCCACCAGTTCTTCGCCAGGCTGTGCAGGATGACTGCGCCCTGCCCCAGTCCCTTCGAGTCCGCAGTGTTGGTGTTCATTCTCAACCCTCCTCCGTTTTGAATCCCGAGGGAAGTGTAGGGCATCTTGGGCATTCGCCAAAGCCACATCAGTACAAGAAAAATGCCCGCCCACTCCGGCAGGGCGGTGTGCGGCGGGCAAGTTCTGCAAAGAAGCTGCCAGACAGCGGCCTGACAGTGGTCGAATCATAGGCTGATTTGGCCCGGCGAAGCCAGTCTCCGGCGGGGCACGGCGGCTTCACGGAATGTTGAGGCTGACGCCGCGTTCACGGGACTTTTCGGAACTTTCGGGCCCGCCATGCATTTCACGAAGGCCTCGCCTCGCATCTGAGGCCTGCGGGACCCCGTGTGCCGCAGACCGCAGTACGGGCGGCGGTTGTATGCACTCCCAAGTTACAACCGCCGCTTGTTCACTCCACCGTGGTCTCGGTGGCGGCGATGTGCACGGCGAGGAGGCAGCCGTTCGGCGTGTAGGAGCAGTGCTCCGTGCCGTCGCGAAGCCAGACGAGATCCCCCTTGCGGAACACCGTGCCGTCATTCTCGATCAGTTCGCCCTCGAGGATCAGGAACTGTTCATGGCCATTGTGCCGGTGGGGCCGCGTCGTCATGCCGGGGGGCATGCGGTAGACGTGGAAGCCCACGCCCAGGGGCTCCGCATCATTGAGCTGGAGAACGCTGTCGCCCATGGCGACGCCGTCGTCGAAGACGAAGGGTTGGAACTCGGCTTCATAGATGTTGGCAACACGACGGTCCTGCGGCTTGACCGGTTTCATGATTTTCGCTCCTTCGTTCCTAGGGGGTGTCCTGCGACAGCGCCATCTGCACGTCGCGTTCGCGCCGGGCTTCCGCCCGGTGCATGATGTAGGCGGCAAGCGCTACGCCGATGCCGACCGTGAGGATGATGACGGTGGCCAGCGCATTGATGTCGGGTGTAACACCCAGCTTGACCTTGCTCCAGATGTAGATTGGAAGCGTGGTTGACCCGGGGCCGCTGGTGAAGCTGGTGATCACCACGTCGTCGAGCGAGATGGTGAAGGCGAGGAGCCAGCCGGAGAGCAAAGCCGGCGCGATCACGGGAAGCGTCACGTCCACCAGCACGCGCCAGGGCCTGGCGCCCAGGTCCATCGCGGCCTCCTCGAGCGACAGATCCATCGACGTGAGGCGCGACTGCACGATCACCGCGACATAGGTCATGGAGAAGGTGATGTGGGCGATGGTGATGGTGGTGAAGCCGCGGCTTCCGGGCCAGCCGATCCATTCCGCCATGTAGATGAACAGCATCAGCAGCGAGATGCCGGTGATCACCTCCGGCATGACGAGCGGCGCGGTGACCAGCCCCGACAGGCCGGCGCGGCCGCGGAAGCGCTGGAAGCGCGCCAGTGCGATGCCCGCCATGGTGCCGAGGACGGTGGCGAAGGTCGCGGTGGTGACCGCGATCTGCAGCGACAGCACGGCAGCCTTGATCACCTGGTCGTTGTCGAGAAGCTTGGCATACCACTGGGTGGAAAAGCCGCCCCACACCGTGGCCAGCCGCGACTTGTTGAAGGAAAACACGATCAGCGACAGGATCGGGATGTAGAAGAACGCAAAGCCGAAGCACAGGCAGCTGATGAGGAAGACAGGACGGCGGTTCATGTCCGGCCCTCCGCCCGCTCCTGCGCGCGCTTCTCGAAATGGCTGTGGATCATCATCGGCACGACCAGCACGAGCAGCAAAGCCACCGCGACGGCGGAGGCCATCGGCCAGTCGCGCGCCGAGGAGAACTCGTCGCTGATGACCCGGCCGATCATCGGATCGGCGGCATTGCCGACGAGACTCGGGATGATGAGTTCGCCCGATGCCGGAATGAACACGAGGAGCGCACCCGCCACGATGCCGGGGATGCTCAAGGGCAGCGTCACGTCCTTGAACACCTGCCAAGGCTTGGAGCCGAGGTCCGTCGCGGCCTCGTTCAGGGTGTTGTCGAGCTTTTCGAGATTGGCGTAGAGCGGCAGGATCATGAATGGCAGGTAGGAATAGACCATCACCAGCACGACCGCGAAGTTCGAGTTCATCATCGGGATCGAGCGCAACGCATGCTCGGCCGGAAGCACGGCGTTGACCATCGCCGTCAGGCTCTTGTTAAGCCAGCTGTTGGTGCCGAGCAGCCCCATCCAGGCATAGACCCTGAGCAGGAAGGACGTCCAGAACGGCAGGATGACGAGCATCAGCAAGAGGTTGCGCCATGACTTCGAGACGCGCGTGATGCCCAGCGCCATGGGATAGCCGATGAGGATGCAGAGAAGTGTGGCGATTGCCGCGTTCCACAGGGACGTCGCGAATGCCCGCACATACAGCGTGTCGCTGATGAGGCGCTCGAAATTGTCCCAGCGCAGATAGGGCCAGTACTCGAGGAAGGCGATGGGAGGCGACAGATCGGCGCGCCTCGCGAAGCTCATGGCGAGCACGATGATGAAGGGCAGCAGGAAGAACAGGATGAGCCAGAGATAGGGAACGCCGATCACGAGCTGGCGCCAGCCCCTGTCGTCGAACCAGCGTGCGAGTGCGCCCCGTTCCCTGCCCATGCGGCTAATCCGTGAGCACGATGGCGGCGGAGGGCTCGAAGGAGATCCACACCTTCTCGCCCCAGTCGGCGGCGCGCGCGGCTCCGTCGCGCGAGCTGTTAACGCTGTTCACCTTCACGAGCGCGCCCGAGGCGAGGGCCACGCGGAACAGCGAGTCCTTGCCGAAATAGCCGAGGTCCTTCACCACGCCCGGAAAGCAGTTGCCATCCGCCGGCCGCTCGCGGCTGAGCGCGATCTTCTCCGGACGCACCGCTAGCTTCACCTTGCGCCCCGGCTCAATGTCCTTCGCCGAAGCCCTGACCTCGCCGCCGAGGGCGGGCACGTCGAGCGTCGTCGCTGCCCCGCCGGGCGTTACCTCTGCGTCGAACATGTTGATCGAGCCGATGAAGCCCGCAACGAAGCTGCTGTTGGGATGTTCGTAGACATCGGCCGGCGGGCCGACCTGGCGGATGACGCCCTTGTCCATGACGGCGATGCGGTCGGCCAGCGTCATGGCCTCTTCCTGATCGTGGGTGACGACCACGAAGGTGATGCCCATGCGCTCCTGGATGCTCATGATCTCGAACTGCGTGTGTTCGCGCAGCTTCTTGTCGAGCGCTGCCAGCGGCTCGTCCAGCAGGAGGAGCTTCGGCTGCTTGGCGAGTGCCCTGGCGAGCGCCACGCGCTGGCGCTGTCCGCCCGACAGCTGATGCGGCTTGCGTCCAGCGAAGGCGCCAAGCTGCACGAGTTCGAGCATGGCGCGAACCCGCTCCGCGCGCTCCGCCTTGCTGATGTCCTCATACTTGAGGCCGTAGCCGACATTGGCTTCGACCGTCATGTGCGGGAACAGCGCATAGGACTGGAACATCATGTTCACCGGCCGCTCATAGGGCGGGATCTTCGCCATGTCCTGGCCATCGATGAAGATGCGCCCCTCGCTCGGGCTCTCGAAGCCCGCGAGCATGCGGAGCAGCGTCGTCTTCCCGCAGCCGGAGCCGCCAAGCAGCGCGAACATCTCTCCCTTCATGATGTCGAGCGACACGTCGTTCACGGCCATAAAGGTGCCGAAGCGCTTGCTCACCCTGTCGATGCGGATGAAGGGTGCCACCCCTCCCTCAGCCATGGCCGGTCAACCCGACTTGATCGTCTGGAAGGCGCGCGTCATCTCGCGGGTCTGCTCCTCGCTCAGGGGCTTCGGCGCCCACAGGCGCTGCATCACCTTCTCGTCCGGATATGCCGCCGGATTGGCGAGGATGGCCGGATCGACGAAGGGCTTCGAGGCGAGATTCGCATTGGCGTAATTGGTGAAGTTCGTGCACTTGGCGATCACCTCGGGCTCCAGCATGAAATTCAGGAACTGGTAGGCGGCCTCGGGGTGGGGGGCGTCCTTCGGCACGCTCCACATGTCCATCCAGGCGGGGGCACCGGTCTCCGGCACGTGATACTCGAGAGGGAGCTCGATCCCCGCCTCCGCGGCACGCGCCTGGGCGGTCGAGTAGTCGCCCGACCATGTGGTCACCGCGCAGAGTTCCTGGTTGGGAAGCGCGTTCAGGAAGTTGGTGTTGTCGAATGTGCGGATATACTGGCGCACCGGCTTGAACGCCTCGACGACCGCCTGGTAGTCCTGCACATTCGCCGTGTCGCCGTCCTTGCCCAGGTAGCGAAGGACCATGGGGATGATGTCGGTCGGGCTGTCGAGAATGGAAATGCCGCAGCCGGCCAGCTTCTCCGCATTCTCCGGCTTCAGCAGCACATCGAGCGAGTCGAGGTTGGCGTCCGGCAGTTGCTCCCGCACCATGGCGGAATTGTAGGTCACGCCCACGGAGCCCCACATATAGGAAACTCCATATTCGAGGCCGGGATCCCAGATGGACAGGATCTTGAGCAAGGCCGGATCGAGATTTTCAAGCCCCTTGAGCTTCGTCTTGTCGAGCGAAAGATAGACGCCCGCCTTGATGAAGTTCGGCAGGCCGAGCCCCGACATCAGCACGACGTCGTAGCCGCTCGAGCCCGCGAGCATCTTGGCTTCCATCTCCTCGGCCGAGCTGTAGGTGTCGTATGTGACCGAGATGCCGGTGGCGGTCTGGAAATCCTCGATCGTCGTCTCGCCGATGTAATCGACCCAGTTGTAGACGTTGAGCTGCTTGTCCTCGGCCCGCGCGCGGCGGATGTAGGGCATGGCCACAAGCGAACTCGCCGCGATGAGACCGGCTGCCCTGCGTCGATTCATGTTCATTCAGACGTCTCCCTGGTCCCCGCTAGTTGTGTCCCAGCAGGGGCGGCTGTCAAGCGTGCGCATGCTGGCGCCACAGTCAGTGACGGATCAACCAAGCAGCAGGCGGCGGTTCAGCGCCTCGATTTCGGATTCGGGCGGCTGTTGGGCGAGCGTCGTGACGGGCAGCAGATCCCTGATGTGGTCGTGATGGCTGCGCACGCCCTTCTCCAGGTCCGACAGGTGGAACCCGTCGAAGCCGCTGGATTTCATTGACTCGTTCGACCAAATGGAGAGCTGCACGTCCTCCGCACCCGTCTCGCGGTCGATGCGGGTGGCGAGGTAGCGCGCCGCGCGCTGCTCGCGGGTTTCGCCCGGCCTGCGGTACACCGCGCCGCGGATGAGGGTCTGGTCCACGCCCAGCGGGAACTCCTGGTAGAACTGCACGAGCTCCGGGGTCACGGCGATGACGGCGTTGGGGAACAGCCCGAAGTAGCTCCACAGCTGCCGCTTGTCGGTGTCGAGCCACTGCGGCCCGGTGCTGAGCGCCATGTAGTTGCGGACCGTCCACAGCCTTCCGCCCTGACGCTCGAACCGGCCCTCAGAACGGCTGACGCCGCCGACATAGGGCTCGTCGAAGTATCGCGAGCCATAGAGGTCATGCAGCGCCGGATGCGCCATGGCGACATGGTAGCCCTCGTTGTCCACGTCGCGCACCGACTTCCAGTTGACGGCGAGACGAAACTCGGTGGGAGCCGCCCCGGGGACCATTTCCTCCATGCGATAGGCCGCAAGTTCTTCTGCATGGGGGGCCATGGTCTCGGCCACGCTGCCCTGCGGGCCCTGAGCGAAACGGATGAAGATGAATCCCATCCAGATCTCCAGATCGATCGGCTTCAGGCCGAATTTCGAACGCTCCAGGCCGCTGAAGGTCTGTGGACGCGCCGGCCCCCTGAGGCTTCCGTCGAGATTGTAGACCCAGCCGTGGAAGGGACAGACGAAGGCGCGCTCGCAATGACCGCTCTTCTCCGCCGTGACGCGGGATCCGCGATGGCGGCACAAGTTGTGGAAGGCGCGGACCACGCCATCGTCGCCGCGCACGACAAGGGCGCGGTCATCGGTGATGTCGACCGTAAAGAAGTCGCCGGGTTCCGGCACATTGCTGACGTGACCCACGATCTGCCAATGAGTTCTGAACAGCGCCTTCTTTTCGAGTTCGAGCAGCGCAGGGCTGTGATAGGTCCATGCGGGCAGTCCGCGACGGTCCCAGTCTCCCGGCACAGCCAGCTTGAGCGCAGCAGTCATGGGCAAAACTCCAACGATTAATTCATAAGCAGTTACGCATTTACTGACTGAACTGTCAATCAAAACACATTAGTATGCAAAAAATTGTATCACTTTGTCCCTGAAAGGCGTAGACGTGGGGTCAATTCATGTCCTGACCCAGAGAATCGAGTAAATTCATGGACAGACCCGCCTTCACCGGCCGCAAGGCCTCCCGGGAATTCAGGCGCGAGCAGCTCATCGAGGCGACGATTTCAACTTTGGCGCGCAGGGGTCTTGCTCAGACCACGCTGAGCGATGTCGCCCGGACGGCGGGTGTTTCCCATGGTCTGCTGAACTTCCATTTCACCACCAAGGAACGGCTCCTTGCGGAGGCCCTGTCTCACCTCTCCATGGAGCATCGGGAGGAATGGGAAGCAGCCCTGAGGGAT
>JADCDC010000064.1 GCA_020252385.1 Aestuariivirga sp. | reverse complement strand
CTCTTCCGATCTCGCAGGAGATATCCCACACCCCGCTCCCCCTCCACCGGAACGCCCGAGGCGACGAGTGAATCGATGTCGCGGTAGACGGTGCGGACCGACACTTCGAGCTTCTCCGCGATATCCCTCGCCAGATGAAGCCGTCCGTCCGAGATGATCTGGATGATCTCGTAGAGCCTGTCGGTCCGCCGCACGTCCTGTTCCTCAATCGATGCGCAGTGCGATCACCAGATGATCCATCAGGATGCTCCCGGGGTCTATGGCGTTCATGAAGGGGGCCAGCGATGGATCGGCCATGATCTGCTCCGAGGCCTGGCGCGCCAGGGGCAGGCTCTCCCACTCCACGAGATCGGTCCACACGCCGTCCGGCCCCTTTGAGAGGAGGCGGCGGTTGAAGCCCTCCTGGCGGCCGAGAAAGGCCGCCGTGGCCGCATTGAGAGACAGGAAGGCCTCGTCGGTGATCCCTGGCTGAAGCCGGAAGCGAACCATCTCGAGGCAGGTGGCGGTGGGCTTGGTCATGATGTTCTCCTCTGCTGGTGACCGGAAACCGGGTTAGAGGAGGGCAACTGCCAACAGCCTGTCAGTTGCCGCGCGGAACCACGGTCAAGTCCGGTGCATTCATCTGCCCGGGACGCCAGCGTGGAGAACGATCGACATGAACCAGATCACCAATTGGGGTGAGGCCGCCCTCACCTCCGTGGCTGCCGCCCTGGCGCTGTTCCTCGCCGCCATTCCGCGGGTGTTGGGCTTCCTGCTCATCCTTCTGATTGGCTGGTTTCTCGCCAATCTCATCGCAAGGCTCGTAGCGGGCCTGCTCCGGCGGGTGAACTTCAACAGCTTGGCAGACCGCTCCGGCATCACGGGCTTCGTCGCCGGAATGGGGATCGAGACCGACGCGGCGGGCTTCATCGCCCTGATCGTGAAATGGTTCATCCGGCTCATCGCATTGGTCGTCGCCTTCGATGCGCTGGGTCTTCCGGCGGTCTCCGAGGTGCTGCGCACCTTCCTGCTGTGGATCCCGAACCTCGTAGTGGGTGTCCTGGTGCTGGTGATCGGCGGGCTGCTCGCCAACGCAGCCGCAGGCCTGGTGCGCGGGGCGGCGTCTCAGGCGGGCCTCGGTAACGAGAACATGCTGGCGACAATCGCCAAGACCGCCGTCTGGATCTTCGCCATCGTCGTGGCGGTGAACCAGATCGGCATCGCCTCAACGCTGGTCAACACCCTGTTCATGGGTGTGGTCGGGGCAGCGGCGATCGCGCTGGGGCTGGCCTTCGGGCTCGGCGGCCAGGCCACCGCGCGGCAGATCGTCGATGGCTGGTATGCCCGCGCAGGCCGCGCCGATGCGGCGAAGCTACAGGACGCGGCTCAGACCTCGGCCCGCATGGCAGTACCCGGCAACGACAGCTTGCCTGGCGAACCGGGACCGCGGCGCGGCCCCGTGATCTAAGGGTTCAGAAGGTGGAAAGAAGGTCACCTACCGTGGCGGCCAGCTGAAGGGGGTCAACACCCGCCAGCTGGTCATGCCAGGCCACCGCGACATGCACGGCGATGACCGGGACGAAGACAAGCGCCATCATCAGGACAACGATGCCGCCGGCGGAGGACTGCTCGCCGCGGTTCTTCGCGGCGGACTTGCGAGACTTGAAGATCATGGTGTTCACCTCTTTCCGACCAGCCGTTACCGGTGGCGGTGGGTGAACCGAAGGACTCAGGCACCCACGCGAGCCAGTAACGGCATGGTCGATCGACTATGACTGTCGCTTGGCATTGGGGTTCGGTTTCCTGTTTGAGCGTGGCGACAAACGTGTCCGCCACGGTGGAGGGAATGAATGATGGCGCGCCGACCGTCAAGAAGAAAATGACCAACAGTGTTCGCGGTGAATGCAACTGGGGACTTGCAATGCATGCAGTTTCCAGCAGAACTGCATCCTTTCAGTTTCCGCTTCCCACTGGAGGTACCCATGCCCGGATCGAAGGGTGACGGTCTCGTCTCGGGATTGATCCTCGGATTTGTGATTGCGTTCGTCTTCGCGGTGGTGATCAGCTTCATTCCGGCGGACTGGTTCGTGAACACGACCTACCGCGCCATACTGTTTGCGCTTCAGGTGCCCGCGGGGCTTGCCTTCATTCCCGTGGCGACCGCCGTCGCAGGGTTCCGGGGCGAGAGCCCCCGGCAGGTTCTGCTATGGGCTTGCGCTGGCGCGCTGGCTTTCGATGGCCTTGTGCTCGGCTTCTGGCCCGCGCTCTATGGTCAGGAGGGAGCGGCCTTGACTGCCGTTGCGACGCTATTGCTGTGGGCCTTTGCGTGGATCATGGTCGCAGCCCTGATTTTCGCTCCGACTGAGCCCGGCAAGAAAGCGGCAGTCCGGCGCTGAGCCTAGACGGGGGCGCGCCTGGCCGCGGCGTCCAGCACGGCCACGGCGCAGGACGCCATGCGGGACCGTACCGAGTCCGCCCGTGAGGTGAGTACGATCGGCACCCGTGCGCCCATGACGATGCCGGCCGCATCGGCCATGGCAAGGAAGGTCAGATTCTTGGCCAGCATGTTCCCGGCCTCAAGGTCGGGTACGACGAGGATCTGCGCACGTCCCGCGACCTCCGAAACGATGCCCTTGATGCGTGCCGATTCAGGGTCGATGGCGTTGTCGAAGGCCAGCGGGCCGTCGACGGCTCCGCCGGTGATCTGGCCGCGCTCCGCCATCTTGCAAAGGGCTGCCGCCTCGATCGTCGACGGGATCTTGGTCGTGACTGTCTCGATGGCTGAGAGGATCGCCACGCGTGGGCGGCCAAGACCGATGCGGAGGTGAAGATCGATGGCGTTCTGCACGATGTCCCGCTTGGCGTCGAGATCGGGGAATATGTTGATCGCGGCATCGGTGATGAACAGGGTCTCGGCATAGGTGGGAACGTCCATGACGAAGACATGGCTGATGCGGCGCTCGGTCCGGAGCCCGGTGTCGGGCGCCATGACTTCATGCATCAGTTCATCGGTGTGAAGGCTTCCCTTCATCAGCAGGGTGCCTTCGCCCTTGCGGATCAGCGCCACACCCAGGGCCGCGGCGGCATGGCTGTGAGGCGCATCGACAATCGGCAGTCCGGTCAGATCGATCGCGCACTGCCCTGCAACCGCTTGGATCTTGTGGCGGGGACCGACCAGGACGGGCTCGATCAGGCCGAGTGCTCCGGCCTCCACCGCCCCCCGCAGCGAGTGTTCGTCGCATGGGTGCACCACCACGGTGCGGGCCAGCGGCGCCGCCCGGGCCTGTGCAATCAGTTTCTCGTATTTGGCATGCGGAATGTGT
>JADCDC010000063.1 GCA_020252385.1 Aestuariivirga sp. | reverse complement strand
GTCCCCCTCCCCCTTGTGGGGAGGGGTAGGGGTGGGGGTCGCACCGGACCAAAAGGTTTAGTCGGAAGTTCTTGCCGGGGAACGAGCGCCCACTACCGCCCGGAATTGATGATCCGCGGCCGGCTGCCGAGCAGGGAGCGTGATCCCTCTTCGGGCTTCTCCCAGCTTCCGGCGGTGATCGGGGTGTAGCGTTGGGCAGGCGCACCCTCATGCTCCTGCTGCTGCCAGACGGCGCCGGAGAGCCGGGCGCCCGTATCGATTGCGATCGTGGTGGTTGTCAGGTCGCCCTCGACCTCCGCGCCGGCCTCGAGATGGATGTGGCGGGCATGGATCGGGCCCTTGACGCTTCCGCGAACGGTAACCTCGTCGGCGGAGACGTCACCCTCGATCACCCCGTCGAGGCCCACCGTCAGGCGCAAAGCCCGCACCGAGCCATGCACCCGCCCGTCGATCAGGATGTCCTTTTCGCAATCGAGATTGCCGGTGATGACCGTGCCCGAGGCGATCACCGAGGAGTGGACCGGGCCCTCGGGGCTCGGGGCCGCGGGAACCGGCTCGACACGGTTATCGTTCAGGGCCGTCTTCTGCTTACGGAAAAACAAGCGCACTTACATCCCTGCATTGTTGCAAACGCCACGCCAGACGCTTCAAGCGTAACAAGACCGGCCGCCGATGTCATGGGCAATCGCCAAGCAGCCCCCCAAAAACTTTCCGGAGGCCCCTAAGCGGCTGATGGGACGGCTGATTGGGCGGTTGATTGGACGGCGCGTCAGGCTCGGTCACGCTTTGGCCCATCTTTGGTGGCCAATGATCGGGCCCATCGGGTTTCGGCGTTGCCTGAGGCTGCCCTTTGATGGCACATGTGAACAGGAATCATGTGAATGAAGCGGGATCAGGTTGCGACGTCTGGCTAGGATAACCGGTTATGGCGTGGTGGCGGTCTTGGCCGTCCTGCTGATCGCCGCGGCCGCCATCTATGTCCGGCTCTCGCAGGGACCGGTGTCCCTCGATTTCCTGCGCCAGACGGTGGAGAACCGCATCAACGCCAATCTCCCGGAGATGACGGTGTCGGTGGGCGGCGTCGTGGTGGAGCGGAGCGCCGGCAGCGGCGTCCCCAAGGTCAGGCTCCGCAACATCGAACTCCGCGACAAGTCCGGCAATCTGGTCGCCAAGGCGCCGCGCGCCGCGGTGGGGGTCAAGGGCGATGCGCTGTTCTCCGCCCAGGTGGTCCCGACCTCGATCGAGTTGATCGGGCCGCGCATCCAGGTGATGCGCAATCTCCAGGGCGGGATCGAGATGGGCTTTGGCGAGGCGATGCCGGAAGACCAGGCGGTGGTCGTCGATCCCCAGTCCGAGGTCTCGCCCAAGTCGGACCAGGACGCGGCCCGCGCGGGTGCTGGCGATCCGGGAACGGGCCGCGGCGGCACCGGGGCTGCCCTCATCGCCGTGCTGAGCGGCGGCGCAGGCGAGGGAGCCGGCCGCACCATCTCCTCGATCGAGACCATCCGCATCGCCGACGCCGAGATCCGCTTCTACGACGAGGCCAATGACGCGATCTGGAACATCCCCTCGGCGGAGCTCGTGTTCCAGCGCATGCCCTATGGCTTCGCGGTCGCCGCCAATGCCGCGGTGTCGAATGGCGACGAGGCGGGCACCTGGCATGCCGATCTCTCCGCCAGCTACCGGCGCGACACGCGAAGCTTCTCGATCAGCACACGGATCAACGACCTGATCCCCGCCAACATCTCGGACGAGATCTTCGCGCTCTCGCAGCTGGCGCGCGTCAAGGTGCCGCTTGCGGGCCAGGTCGAGATGGAGGTGACCGACGAGGGTCTCATCACCAAGGCATCGGGCGAGTTCATCGCGTCGGCCGGCGAGGTGGGCCTTCCCGACTATCTGGCCGAGCCCCTGATCATCGACGAGGGGTCGCTCCGCGCCGACTACGATCCGGTGACGGGCTCGATCGTCATCACCGATTCCACCCTGCTGGTGGGCTCCTCGCGCGCCCAGCTCAAGGGCAGCCTGATGCCGGAGCGCAACGCCGAGGGCCGCCTCATCGCACTCCGGATCATGCTCGAGGCCAACAACGTTGCAATCGACACGCAGGGCACCATCCGCTCGCCGGTCCTGGTCGACAAGGTGCGCTTCACCGGCAAGGCCGCGATCGAGGAGGCCCGCCTCGACATCGACGATCTCGTGGTCATGTCGGGCGACACGGGGATCAGACTCAAGGGGGCCATCACCGGCGGCAACGAGTCGGCCGGCATCCTGCTGTCGGGCCGCATGAAGGAACTCTCCGCCAGCTTCCTCAAGCAGCTCTGGCCGCCCGTCGTGGTGCCCAAGGTGCGCAACTGGGTGAACGCGAACGTGCGCGAGGGCCGCATCCGCGAAGGCGAGTTCGTGGTCAACCTGCCGGTTGACGCGCTGGCCGCGGCCAAGCGCCAGCGCCGCCTCCCGCCGGGTTCCGTCAGCCTCAGCTTCAAGATGGACGGCGTCACCTCGGGCTACTTCAAGGACCTCCCGCCGCTCGTCGGCGCCTTGGGCGAGGCGAGCCTTGTCGACAACGACTTCAACCTCAGGCTCGACGGGGCGGACGTGGTGCTGCCGTCGGGCAGCAAGGGCCGGCTCACCGGCGGCACCATGCTGGCGCGCGGCATCATGGCGGTCGAGACCCTGGCCGAGTTCGACCTCGACGTCGCCGCCAAGGCCCAGCCGCTGATCGAGTATCTCGACCAGCCGGCCCTCAACCTCATCCGCCACACCGGGTTCGACACGACGAAGCTTCAGGCCGACGCCACGCTCAACGTCAAGCTCGCCCTGCCGCTGATCAGGAACGCGCCGAAGAACCGCATCGTGGTGGACGTC
>JADCDC010000062.1 GCA_020252385.1 Aestuariivirga sp. | reverse complement strand
GCCTTCCAGGCCGCCGCCGCCAAGGCCGGTGCGATGATCGGGCATGACTTCTGCTGCATCTCGCTGTCCGATCTTCTGACGCCATGGGAGGCGATCGAGAAGCGCATCCGTGCGGCCGCCGAGGGCGACTTCGTCATCTCCTTCTACAATCCCCGCTCGCTCAAGCGCCGGGACCAGATCGAGCGCGCCTTCGCAATCCTGGCGCCGCACCGGCCGGAGGGAACCCCGGTCGTCATCGCCTCCAACCTCGGCCGCCCCGAGGAGCAGGTGAAGATCGTGCGGTTTGGCGAATTCAACCCGGACGACGTCGACATGCTGACGCTGGTGATGGTCGGCTCGTCCCAGTCCAGACATTTCACCCGCGGCGATGGAAGGGCCTACGCCTATACCCCGCGCGGCTATGCGAAGAAGAGAGAGGCAGCGGAATGACCGTCCACTTCATCGGCGCCGGACCCGGCGCCCCCGACCTGATCACCGTCCGTGGGCTGAGGATCATCCAGTCCTGCCCGGTCTGCCTCTATGCAGGCTCACTTGTGCCGGAGGAGATCGTCAAGGCCGCACCCGAAGGTGCGCGCGTGGTCGACACCGCTCCCATGACGCTCGACGAGATCATCGCCGAGATCGAGGCCGCGCATCAGAAGGGCCATGACGTGGCCCGGGTCCATTCGGGCGATCCCTCCCTCTATGGCGCCATCGCCGAGCAGATCCGCCGACTCGACAAGCTGGGCATCCCCTATGACGTGACGCCGGGGGTGCCCGCCTTCGCCGCCGTCGCTGCGGCGCTGAAGACCGAATTCACGCTGCCCGAAGTTGCCCAGACGGTGATCCTCACCCGCACCGCCATGCAGTCCTCCGCCATGCCGCCGGGCGAGACCCTTGAGGAACTCGGCCGCTCGGGCGCCACGCTGGCGATCCATCTCTCGATTCGCAACCTGGGCTACATCGAGCGCGCGCTGACGCCGCATTACGGTGCGGACTGCCCGGTCGTCGTCGCCTACCGCATCACCTGGCCGGACGAGATGATCATCCGTGGCACGCTCTCGAGCATTGCAAGGCAGGTGCGCGAGGCGAAGCTCACCCGCACCGCGCTGGTGCTCGTGGGCCGCGTGCTCGACAATCACGACTTCCGTGACTCAGCACTTTATGATGGCGCGCACGAGCACGTGCTGCGCAATCGCAAGACGGTGAAGGCCGGCTGAGCCGAACGCGCCGCCGGGGCGCTGTCAGCCCAGCCGCGCTAGTGCTTCGTCGACCTTGGCCTTGCGCGCTTCGAGTTCCGATTTCCGCTCTCGGCTTTCTTCCAGAACTTCCGGCGGCGCCTTGGCCACGAATCCCGGGTTGTTCAGGCGGCCGTCGATGGCGGCCGTATCCTTGGCGATCTTCTCCAGTTCCTTGGCAAGCCGCGCCTTCTCCGCGGCGAAGTCGATCACCCCTTCGAGCGGGAGGGCGATGGTCGCCTCGTCCAGCACGATCTGGGCGGATGCCTTCGGCACCTGGTCCTCGAAGGAGATCGCCGAGAGCCTGGCCAGGCGCATGATCTCGTCTTCCCATGAGGCGGCGCGCCGGCGCGTCTCGCTGTTGGCGCCGACGAGCACGCAGGCGATCTTCGCGCCCGCCGGCACGTTCATCTCGGCGCGCACCGAGCGCACCTCGGACACGAAGCGGATCACCCACTCCATCTCGGCATCGGCCGCCGCATCGCCGAGGCCGCGGTAGGAGGGCCAGTCGGTTTCGATCAGCCAGCTGTTGCGCTTCCCCGTCTGCTGCCACAGTTCTTCGGTGACGAAGGGCATGAAGGGGTGGAGAAGGATGAGGATCTGGTCCATGACCCAGGCGGCGGTGGCTCGGGTTTCGGCCTTGCCCGCCTCGTCGGCACCATTGAGGATCGGCTTGATGAGTTCGAGATACCAGTCGCAGAACACGTTCCAGACGAACTGGTAGAGTGCCGCCGCCGCCTCGTTGAACTTGTACTCGTCGAGGGCGGCACGCACCTTGGCCTCGGTCCTTGCCGCCTCGCCCGCGATCCAGCGGTTGACGGTGACGCGGGCCGCCAGCGGATCATAGTCCGGGTCATGGGCCACGCCATTCATCTCGGCGAAGCGCGCGGCGTTCCATAACTTTGTTCCAAAGTTGCGGTAACCTTCGACGCGCGACTTGGCGAGCTTGATGTCACGCCCCTGCGCGGCCATGGCGGCGAGCGTGAAGCGCAGCGCATCCGCGCCATAGGCGTCGATCAGCTCCAGGGGGTCGATGACATTGCCCTTGGACTTCGACATCTTCTGGCCCTTCTCGTCGCGGACCAGGGCATGGATGTAGACGGTGTGGAACGGCACCTCGCCCATGAAGTGCAGCCCCATCATCATCATGCGGGCGACCCAGAAGAAGATGATGTCGAAGCCGGTGACGAGCACGTCCGTCTTGTAGTGGCGCTTCAGTTCCGGCGTCTCTTCGGGCCAGCCGCGTGTGGAGAACGGCCACAGGGCGGAGGAGAACCAGGTGTCGAGCACGTCCTCGTCGCGCGTCAGCATCACCCGTGAGCCGTAGTGGCGGGCAGCGGCGTCCAGCGCCAGGTTCTCCGTCTCCTCGACGAAGACCGTGCCGTCGGGCCCATACCACGCTGGAATCTGATGCCCCCACCACAGCTGGCGCGAGATGCACCAGGGCTGGATGTTGCGCATCCACTCGTAGTAAGTCTTCTCCCAGTTCTTCGGCACGAAGGCGGTCTCGCCCTTCTCGACCGCGGCGATCGCCGGCTTCGCCAGTTCGGCGGCGTTCACATACCACTGCTCGGTGAGCCACGGCTCGATGACCACGTCCGAGCGGTCGCCATGCGGCACCTGGTTGGTGTGGGGCTCGATCTTCTCCAGAAGCTCCTGCGCCTCGAACATCGCGACGATGCGCTTGCGCGCCTCGAAGCGGTCAAGCCCGTGGAGCGCCATCGTCTCTTCCGGAACACTGGCCCCTTCAAGGAAGTCCGCATTGCCCTCGATCAGGATCTTGCCGAACTGGTCGAGCACGTTGATCTGGCGGAGATCGTGGCGCTTGCCGACATCGAAGTCGTTGAAGTCATGCGCGGGCGTGATCTTGACGGCACCCGTGCCCTTCTCGGGGTCGGCATAGTCGTCGCCCACGATGGGGATGAGGCGGCCCACCAGCGGCAGGCGCACCATCTTGCCGATGAGGTGCTTCAGCTTCTCGTTCTCGGGGTGGACGGCAACGCCCGTGTCGCCCAGCATGGTCTCGGGCCTGGTCGTTGCCACCACGATGTATTCGTCCGAGCCGTCGATCGGGTAGCGGAGGTGCCAGAGCGAGCCCTTCACCTCCTTCTGCACCACCTCAAGATCGGAGATGGCGGTCAGCAGCTTCGGGTCCCAGTTGACCAGCCGCTTGTCCTTGTAGATCAGCCCTTCCTTGTAGAGCTGCACGAACACCTTGAGGACGGCCTTCGACAGGCCCTCGTCCATGGTGAATCGCTCGCGCGACCAGTCACAGGATGCGCCCAGCCTGCGCAGCTGGCGGGAGATGGTGCCGCCCGATTCTTCCTTCCATTCCCACACACGCTTGAGGAAGGCCTCGCGGCCCATGCTGCGGCGGTCGGTGTTGTTCTCCTTCTGTAGGAGCCGCTCCACCACCATC
>JADCDC010000061.1 GCA_020252385.1 Aestuariivirga sp. | reverse complement strand
CAGTCGACCCGGGCCTTCGCGCGGAACTTCGCGAAGCTCTCGCCGGTGGCCGTGGTGTTCTGGGACGAGCGGCTGTCGACGGCGGCGGTGGAGCGGATGCTGATTGCGGCCGATGCCTCACGCGCCAAGCGCGAGCAGGTGATCGACAAGCTGGCGGCGGCCTGGATCCTGCAGGCGGCGCTCGACTCGCTCAGATGACCACGACCTTCCTCGCCCTCCTCCCGGTGTTCATCGTGATCCTCGTGGGCTTCGCGCTCCGGCGCTTCAAGGTGATCGGCGAGGCGCAATGGGCGGGGCTCGACCAGCTCTGCTATTTCGTGCTGTTCCCGGCCATCATCTTCAAGGAGATCGCGGCGGCGGACTTCACCGGCGTGCCGGTGTTCCGCATGGCGGGCGCCATGATGCTGGCGGTGATCGTGATGATCGGGCTGCTCGTGATCTTCAGCCGGCCGCTCAGCAAGGGCCTCGGCATCGGCGGGCCGCAGTTCACCAGCCTCGTCCAGGGGGCGGCGCGCTGGCACACCTTCATCGCCTTCGCCATCATCCCCCTGCAGTTCGGGCCGGCGGCGCTGTCGCTCGGTGCGGTGAGTGCGGCGGCGATGACGCCGCTACTCAACATCCTCTGCGTCATGGTGATGGCGCGGTTCGCGGGCGACGCGCAGGTTTCGGCGCGGAGCCTTGCCCTGTCGATCATCCGCAATCCCTTCGTGTTCTCCTCGCTGGGCGGGGTCGCCTGGCAGGTTTCGGGGCTCACCATGCCCGCCATGGGCCTTCAGGTTCTCGACATGATCGGGCGGGGTGCCCTTGGCCTCGCCCTCCTCACCGTCGGCGCGGGGCTGAAACTGGGCGATGCGATCTCCGGCTGGCCGCCGGTGGCGGCGGCGGTGGTGCTGAAGCTTCTTGCCATGCCGCTCCTCATGGCGGGGAGCCTGTTGCTGATGGGGGTGGAGGGCCAGGCCTTCGCGGTCGCCATGCTGTGCGCGGCGGTGCCGACGGGCTCCGGCGCCTATGTGCTGGCCCGGCAGATGGGGGGCGATGCGCCGATGGTCGCCAACATGCTGACGCTGCAGGTGATCTTCGCGGCGGTGACGATTCCGCTGGTTCTCCACCTTGCCGGCGCGTGAGGCCTGTGCACAGGCGGGAGATGACGCTTGCGGCAGCCCCCTGAACAGCTTACACACCCGGCTTTGATGACACGCGAACCCCGTCCGCCGCTGCTCAAGGCCCAGCATCTGCTGGCGATCGACGATATCTCCTCCCTCGAAGCCGTCCGCCTCCTCGACCTCGCCGAGCGCTATGTGAGCCTCAGCCGGCAGAGCGACAAGCGCCAGCCGGTGCTGCAGGGGCGCACCCAGGTCAACCTGTTCTTCGAGGCCTCAACGCGCACCCAGTCCTCCTTCGAGATCGCGGGAAAGCGGCGGGGTGCCGACGTCACGAACATGGCGGTCGCCACCTCCGCCGTCTCCAAGGGCGAGACGCTGCTCGACACGGCGATGACCATCAACGCCATGCAGCCGGACTTCCTCGTGGTGCGCCACCAGTCTTCGGGCGCTGTCGAGCTTCTGGCCCAGAAGGTCTCCTGCGCGGTGATCAATGCCGGCGACGGCCAGCACGAGCACCCGACCCAGGCGCTGCTCGACGCGCTGACCATCCGCCGCCACAGGGAGAGCTTCGAGGGCCTCACCGTGGCGATCTGCGGCGACGTGCTCCATTCGCGCGTGGCGCGCTCCAACATCCATCTGCTCAACAAGCTGGGCGCCCATGTGCGGGTGGTCGCACCCTCGACGCTGCTGCCATCGGGCGTCGCCAATTTCGGTGTTGAGGTCCATCGCAGCATGGCAACGGGGCTCAAGGGAGCTGACGTGGTCATGATGCTGAGGCTTCAGCTCGAGCGCATGACCGGCGCCTTCGTGCCCTCGATCCGCGAATACTACCGCTTCTACGGCCTCAACGCCGAAACCCTGAAGCTCGCGAAGCCCGGTGCCCTCGTGATGCATCCGGGGCCGATGAACCGCGGGATCGAGATCGACTCGGACGTCGCCGACGGCCCGCAGTCGGTGATCCGCGAGCAGGTCGAGATGGGTGTGGCGGTGAGGATGGCGGTGCTCGACGCGCTGTCGCGCAACCTCGCCACGGGAGCGGCGGCATGAAGAGTTCACGCCGGGCCTATGTGAACGCCGAGATCGTGGCCCCCGCGCAGGGGCTGAACGGCCGGGGCGGCATCCTGATCGAGGATGGCTGGATCCTTGGCGTTGGCCCCAAGGTGACGCGCGACAGCGTGGGATCGGGCACCGCGGTGAGTGATTGCCGGGGCCTGACGCTGATCCCCGGCCTGATCGACATGCGGGTGTTCACCGGCGAACCCGGTCTCGAATACCGCGAGACGCTGGCGAGCGCGTCGGAGGCTGCGGCGGCGGGTGGTGTGACCACGATGATCGTCATGCCCAACACCCAGCCCGTGATCGACGACGCGGCCATCGTCGACTTCATCCTGAGGCGCGCGCGCGATACGGCCAGCGTGCGTGTGGCGCCCATGGCGGCAATCACCAAGGGCCTCAACGGCGAACTCATGACCGAGATCGGCCTCCTCAAGGAGGCGGGTGCGGTGGCGATCACCGAGGGGACGAAGGCGGTGGCCAACGCCAATGTGTTCCGCCGGGCGCTGACCTATGCCAGGGACTTCGACATGCTGGTGGTGCAGCATGTGGAGGAGCCCACCCTCTCGACCGGCGTCATGAACGCGGGCGAGGCGGCGAGCCGGCTTGGCCTGTCGGGCAACCCGGCGATGTCCGAGGTCATCATGCTGGAGCGCGACCTGCGCCTCGTCGAGATGACGGGTGCGCGCTACCACGCTTCGCAGATCTCCGGCGCGCGCTCGGTCGAGGTGATCAGGGCCGCCAAGGCGCGCGGCCTTCCCGTCACCTGCGGCGTCTCGGTGCATCACCTCGTGCTGAACGAGAACGACATCGGCGCCTACCGCACCTTCTTCAAGCTCTCCCCGCCCTTGCGCTCGGAAGACGACCGGCGCGCGCTGGTCGAGGCGGTGGCGGACGGCACCATCGACGTCATCGTCTCGGGCCATGATCCGCAGAGTGCGGACACCAAGCGGCTGCCCTTCGCGGAGGCGGCCTTCGGGGCGATCGGGCTCGAGACCATGCTGTCGGCAGCGCTCGGCCTTCACCACAACGAGCACATGCCGCTCGCCCGCCTGGTCGAGGCCATGTCCTCGCGGCCTGCCGAGATCCTCGGACTCGAGACGGGACGGCTTGCCCCGGGGGCGCCGGCCGACTTCGTGCTGGTCGATCCCACCCTGTCCTGGACCGTCGAGGAGGACATGCTCCGCTCGCGCGCCAAGAACTCCCCCTTCGAGCACCGCACGCTGGAAGGCCGCGCGGTCGAGACCATCGTTGCGGGCGAGAGCGTTTACGCTTACCGTTGAAGAATTCCTCTCCCCCACGCATGTGGGGGAGAGGGAAGGGTGAGGGGGTG
>JADCDC010000605.1 GCA_020252385.1 Aestuariivirga sp. | reverse complement strand
GTTACCGGGCAGCGACAGGCCCAGCGCCTCGGTCAGGCAATTCATCGAATTCGCCGTGAACATGCCGGAGCAGGACCCGCAGGTCGGGCAGGCGGCCTTCTCGATGGCATTGACCTCGGCATCCGACACGGAGTCGTCCGCCGCCGCGACCATGGCATCGACGAGATCGAGCGCCTTGGTCACGCCCTTCAGCACCACCTTGCCCGCCTCCATCGGCCCGCCGGAGACGAAGACCGCGGGGATGTTGAGGCGCAGTGCGGCCATCAACATGCCGGGCGTGATCTTGTCGCAATTGGAGATGCAGACCATTGCATCGGCGCAATGGGCGTTCACCATGTATTCGGCGGAATCCGCGATGATCTCGCGCGAGGGCAGCGAATAGAGCATGCCGTCATGGCCCATGGCGATGCCGTCATCGACCGCGATGGTGTTGAACTCCTTGGCGACACCGCCCGCCTTCTCGACCTCGCGCGCCACCAGCTGGCCCAGATCCTTCAGGTGCACGTGGCCCGGCACGAACTGGGTGAAGGAGTTGACGATGGCGATGATGGGCTTGCCGAAATCCTCGTCCTTCATGCCGGTGGCCCGCCACAGGCCGCGGGCGCCGGCCATGTTGCGGCCATGGGTTGTGGTGCGGGAGCGGTACTGGGGCATGGCACGTCACTTTCGATAGGGAAATCGTCAACGGCTTGCACCATGGGCCCCGGGGAATCAAGACCGGGCTGGACGCCCAGCGCCGAAGTCCCCCGGGCTGCGGCAACTGAAGGCTTCAAACCCCGCCCGAGGCAGTGCTAGAAGATGGTCGGAAAGACGGATTCTGAAAGTGGTCAAGGAGCATTCCCGCGACATCGAATGGCCGACGGTGGCGCTGATCGCAGGCGTCTATGCCGTGCTCATCGTTTTGGTCTGGTTCCACGCCAGCCTGCCGTGGTGGGTGATCCTGCCGGCCGGCGCCTATTGCGCGGCTCTCCACACCTCGCTTCAGCATGAGGTGCTGCACGGGCACCCGACCGGCAACCGGCTGCTGAACGAGGCCATGATCTTCGCAACACCCACCCTGTGGCTGCCCTACCACCGCTACAAGCAGACGCACCTCGCCCACCACAATGACGCCCACCTGACGGACCCGGTGCTCGACCCCGAATCCTACTATCTGCTGCCGGAGCACTGGGCGGAGGTCGGAGGGCTCCGCCGCGCGCTTTACCAGTTCAACAACACGCTGGCCGGCCGCATGCTGATCGGGCCCGCCATCAGCATCATCCGCTTCTGGTCCTCGGAATTCCGCGACATCGCCGGCGGCAACCGGCGCACGCTGCAGGCTTGGGCGTGGTTCCTGCTCTCGGTGGCGCTCGTCCTGTGGTTCGTCGTGGGTGTGGCCGGAATGCCGTTCTGGCAATATGTGCTGCTGATCGCCTATCCCGGCATCTCGCTGGCGCTGGTGCGCTCCTTCTGCGAGCACCAGGCGGCGGAAAGCGTGGACCACCGCACCATCATCGTCGAGGCCTCGCCCTGCTGGTCGCTGCTGTTCCTCAACAACAACCTGCATGTGGCCCATCATGCGCGGCCGGCTCTGGCCTGGTACAAGCTCCCGGCCTTCTACCGCGCCGAGCGGGACCAGCTCATCGCCCGCAACAACGGCTATCTGATGAAAGGCTACGGCGAGATTTTCGCCCGTTTCTTCCTCAAGGCGAAGGAGCAGATCCCCTATCCCAACATGGACTGGCTCAAGCGGTCCTGATCGGTTAAGAGCCGCCCGCGGACACAGCGAATTTGGGGGGCTTGACGCGTGACGAACCGGATCGAGATCGCAGGGCTCAGGGTCGATGGCGAGCTGTTCGCCTTCCTCGCCGAAGAGGCCCTGCCGGGAAGCGGCATCGCGGAAGTGGATTTCTGGAAGAGCTTCGCGGCCATCCTGGCCGACCTCGCGCCCAGGAACCGCGCCCTCCTTGCGAGGCGCGATGCGCTGCAGGAGAAGCTCGACGACTGGTACCGGACGCATGGCGCGCCAACCGACATGGCGGCCTACAAGGCCTTCCTGACGGAGATCGGCTACCTCGTGCCCGAGGGCCCGGACTTCAAGGTGACCACCGCCAACGTCGATCCCGAGATCGCCAGCGTCGCGGGCCCGCAGCTGGTCGTGCCGGTGATGAACGCGCGCTATGCGCTGAACGCCGCCAACGCGCGCTGGGGTTCGCTCTACGACGCGCTCTACGGAACCGACGCCATCGCCGAGCAGGACGGGGCGGAGAAGGGCAAGGGCTACAATCCCGTGCGCGGCGCCAGGGTGATCGCCTGGGCGCGGAACTTCCTCGACGGGGCCGCACCGCTGAAGAAGGGAAAGTGGGCGGACGTCGCCAAGGTGTTCGTCGATGGCGATGCGCTGGCGACCGACCTTGGCCCCCTGCGCAACGCCGGCCAGTTCCGCGGCTGGCGCGGAACGAAGGACCAGCCCTCCGCCGTGCTCATCGGCAACAACGGCCTTCACATCGAGATCGCCTTCGACCGCGCCCACCAGATCGGCCGTGACGACAAGGCGGGAATCTCCGACGTGCTCATGGAATCCGCCGTCACCACCATCATGGACTGCGAGGATTCGGTCGCCGCGGTCGACGCTGCCGACAAGGTGACGGTCTACCGCAACTGGCTGGGGCTGATGAAGGGCGATCTCACGGAGGAGATCGAGAAGTACGGCCGGACCTTCACCCGCCGCCTCAACCCCGACCGCAGCTATGAGAAGCCGGGCGGCGGCACGCTCACCCTTCCCGGGCGTTCGCTCATGCTGGTGCGCAACGTCGGCCACCTGATGACCAACCCGGCGATCCTCGATACCCAAGGCCGCGAGGTGCCGGAAGGCATCATGGATGCGATGATGACCGCCCTCATCGCCCTGAACGACATCGGGCCCCACGGCCGCCGCATGAACTCACGCGCTGGCTCGATGTACATCGTGAAGCCCAAGATGCACGGGCCGGAGGAAGTGGCCTTCGCGGTCGAGATCTTCGCGCGCGTCGAAGCGGCGCTGGGGCTTTCGCCCAACACGCTCAAGATCGGCATCATGGACGAGGAGCGGCGCACCACCATCAACCTCAAGGAATGCATCCGTGCAGCGCGCGAGCGGATCGTCTTCATCAACACCGGCTTCCTCGACCGCACCGGCGACGAGATCCACTCGGCAATGGAGGCGGGCCCGATGATCCGCAAGGGCGACATGAAGCAGGCGCCGTGGATCAAGGCCTATGAGGACTGGAACGTCGACATGGGTCTCCTCTGCGGCCTGCCCGGCCACGCGCAGATCGGCAAGGGCATGTGGGCCATCCCCGACCACATGGCGATCATGCTGTCGCTGAAGCTAGGCCATCCGCAGGCGGGCGCTAGCACCGCCTGGGTGCCCTCGCCCACCGCGGCAACACTCCATGCCACGCATTATCACAAGGTGAACGTGAGGGCGGTGCAGGAAAAGCTGAAGTCCCGCCCGCGCGCCAAGCTCGACGACATCCTGACCGTGCCGGTGGCGGTGAGGCCCAACTGGACGGCGGAAGACATCCAGCGCGAACTCGACAACAATGCGCAGGGGCTGCTCGGCTATGTGGTGCGCTGGATCGACCAGGGCATCGGCTGTTCCAAGGTGCCGGACATCGACAATGTGGGTCTGATGGAGGACCGCGCCACGCTCCGCATCTCCTCCCAGCACATCGCCAACTGGCTGCGCCACGGCGTTGCCAGCGAAGCCCAGGTGATGGCGACGTTGAAGCGCATGGCCGCGGTGGTTGACGGGCAGAACGCCGGCGATCCCGCCTATCGTCCGATGGCGGAGGATTTCGCGGGTTCGATCGCCTTCCAGGCCGCCTGCGACCTGGTGTTCAAGGGCACGGCACAGCCCAACGGCTACACCGAACCGCTGCTCCACCGGCACCGGCTGGCGGTGAAGGGAAGGGCATAGGGCGCCTCACTCCCCGTAAGGCACCCAGATGTTCTTCACCTGCACGGCACGGCGGAGATATTCCGCACCCTGCCCTTCAACGCGCGAGAGCCAGTCACGGCGCCTGGCGGAGGCCCATGTCGCCTTCAGGTTCCCCGCACTCTCCGCCTCGACCATCCTGACGTCCGGCCCGAAATACCACAGCGCGGCCACGTCATCATGCTGGGCCAGCGTCTTCGCAAGTTCCTCACGGTCACCCGTCACGATGTTGACGACACCTCCCGGCACGTCGGTGGTGTCGAGCACCTGATAGAGGTCGGTGACGGCCAGCGGCTGGCGCGGCGCGGGCACCGCCACCACGCGGTTGCCCATGGCGATGGCCGGCATCACCAGCGAGACGAAGCCGAGGAGCGGCATCTCGTCCGGGCACAGGATGCCCATCACGCCATAGGGCTCGTTCATGGCGAGCGTCACATGGCGGGACTTCGTGGCATGCACAAGGCCATCATGCTTGTCGGCCTGTGCGGCATACCAGAAGATGCGGGCGAGCGACGCCTCGACCTCGGCCTTCGCATCCCTGGCGCCCTGCCCCAGCGCCCTGAGGCGCGTCTCGAACTCGGCCGCCCGCGCCGAGAGATTCTCGGCGATGTAGTAGATGACCTGCGCGCGGTTATGCGCCGTGGCCGATGACCATGCGGAGGCCTTGTGGGCCGCCTCCACCGCGTTGCGGATGTCCTTGCGGCCGCCGAGGCCAGCGAGGCCGATCGCCTTGCCCTTTGCTCCGTAGACGGAATAAGACTGCCCGCCATCGGGCCTGGCCTGCTTGCCGCCGATATGGAGCTTGGCCGTGCGGTCAATGGCGGTAGCCTCCGCCGATGCCGGCGGAAGCGGGCTCAGTGGGGCCTGCTTCGCCTGTTCTCCGGGCTTCAGCGCGGCCTCCCAGCCGGGCACCAGATATTCATGCATGCCCTCGCGCCCGCCCTCGCGCCCGAAGCCCGATTCGCGGTAGCCGCCGAAGCCCGCGGCGGCATCGAAGAGATTGGACGCATTGATCCACACCACGCCGGCCTTCACGCGCGCCGCGGTATCGAGTGCGAGGTTGATGTTCTCCGACCACACCGTGGCGGCAAGCCCATAGCGCGTGTGGTTGGCGATCTGCACCGCCTCCTCCGGCGTGCGGAAGGTCGTCACTGCCGCGACGGGCCCGAAGATCTCGACCTCCATGACGGTCGATGCCGGCTCGACATCGGTGAAGATCGACGGCGCGAACCAGTTGCCCTGCTCAGGCAGCGCGCAGGGAGCCTCGAACAGCGTGCCGCCCTCGGCCTTGCCCTTCTCGACCAGTTCACGGATGCGGGCGAGCTGCACGGCATCGACGATGGCGCCCATGTCGACCGACTTGTCGAGCGGATCGCCCACGCGCAGCGTCTCCATGCGGCGCCTGAGCTTCGCCACGAAGCGGGAGGCCACACCCTCCTGCACCAGGATGCGCGAGCCTGCACAGCAGACCTGGCCCTGGTTGAACCAGATAGCATCGACCACGCCTTCGACGGCGGCATCGAGATCGGCGTCCTCATGCACGATGAAGGGCGACTTGCCGCCAAGCTCGAGCGACAGCTTCTTGCCCGAACCCGCCGTGGCCCGGCGGATCAGGCGGCCCACCTCGGTCGAGCCGGTGAAGGCGATCTTGTCGACGCCCGGATGGTCAACGAGTGCCGCACCCGTGGCACCGCCGCCGGTCACGATGTTGACAACGCCCGGCGGAAGCCCCGCCTCCCGGCAGATCTCCGCGAAGGCGAGAGCCGTCAAGGGCGTGTACTCGGCCGGCTTCAGCACCACCGTGTTGCCCGCGGCAAGCGCAGGCGCGATCTTCCAGGCCAGCATGAGGAGCGGGAAGTTCCACGGGATGATCTGGCCGCACACACCCACCGGCCGGCAACCCGGGAACTCGTCCTCCACCAGCTCCGCCCAGCCGGCATGGTGATAGAAGTGCCGCGCGCTGAGCGGAATGTCGATATCGCGCGATTCGCGGATGGGCTTGCCGTTGTCCATCGTCTCCAGCACGCTGAGGAAACGCTCGCGCTTCTGGATGATGCGGGCGATGGCATAGAGATGGCGTGCGCGCTTGTGGCCGGAGAGTGCTGACCAGGACTTGAAGGCCTTGCGCGCGGCCTTCACCGCGGCATCGACGTCGGCGGCCGTTCCCTCCGCCACGCGGGCCAGGAGCTGGCCGTTGGCCGGGTTCGACACGTCGAAGTGCCCCTTGCCCTTGATGAAGCCGCCGCCGATGAAATGGCCGAAGCCCGCCTGATGGCCCTTCAGCCAGTCGAGCACGGGGCCGTTTGCTTCCGGGGCCGGTCCGTATTCCATGGTGTCGAGGATCTCTGAAACGCTGGGCATGGGGCTCTCAGGCAAGCGGCTGGTGGGTGGCGGCGGCGTAGCGACCGGTCAGGTGATGCTCGAGCTGGCGCTCGATGTCGGCGAGCATGGAGGAGGCGCCGATGCGGAACAGGTCGGGCTCCAGCCAGCGCCGGCCCAGCTCCTCCTTCATCAGGATCAGCCAGGTCATCGCGTCCTTCGCCGTCTTGAGGCCGCCCGCCGGCTTGAAGCCGATCTGGTGCCCGGTGAGGTCGCCGTAATCCCTCAGTGCACGGACCATGACGAGGCTGACGGGCAGCGTGGCGTTCACCTCCTCCTTGCCGGTCGAGGTCTTGATGAAGTCGGCACCCGCCTGCATCGCCACCATCGAGGCGCGGTAGACATTGCGCAGCGTGCGCAAGTCGCCGGTGGCGAGGATGGCCTTC
>JADCDC010000604.1 GCA_020252385.1 Aestuariivirga sp. | reverse complement strand
CTTCTCCACACAAGGCCCGACATCATGCTGAGCACGGCGGCCCATGAACTGGGGCACGTGGTGTTCGACATCCCTGAGACGCTTGAAGGCCACGCCGCCTCCTACCGGCACTACCGGTCGGCCGAGGCTGCCGACAATGCTTTCCGGAACGCCGAAACGGTCTGCTTCTGTGAGTGGAGGGCCAACGAGTTCATGGGTGCCCTCCTCGCTCCTGCGCTCGCCGTTCACCGCCGGCTGCTGCACCACGCCCGCAATGAGCGCCTCGCCATCGTGAGAACCAGGAGCGCCGGGCATCCGGCATGGCCTGTCGTCTCGGGCGACAATGACCCGGACGCGGTCGCAGGTATCACCGACGTGCTCGCCCAGGAGTTCGGGGTATCGCCGCGCTTCATGAGCGTGAGGCTCGACCAGTACAAGCTGATCACCCGCACAAGCCGCAAGGGAGGACGCTCATGAGCTTCGGGCTCTATATCCGCCACCGCCGTATCGAAATGGGGTATGGCCTCAACGAGTTCTCAGGGAAAATCGGGATCTCGCCCGCTTACTGGTCGCGCGTCGAACGCGGGATCGAGAAGGCGCCGAGGGACGAGCTGATCGAGAAGACCGCAAGCCTTCTAGGCATGAGTGTCGACGAGCTTTTCCTGCAAGCCGCGCGGCTTCCGCCAGACATGCAGAAGGAACTGCCGCAGGTCGTATCGCTGTACCGGCGGTTCAGTTCTTCCGCTCGCCCCTAACCTTTTCGACCACATCATCTCTTTGCAACATCACACCCGCAGGACGGCGTCCGGCGGCAGGCATTGTTTTCTTGTCCGGAGCGTTCCATGACCTATTTTTCCAAGCCCTTTTACTACGTCGATGAAGTCCTCGCCCGCTGGAGCTTGACCGAGCGGGACCTGATGTCTTTTGTGCTGTCCGGAGCATTGACTGTTTCCGCAACAGTTGCGGGCCTGAGGGTCACCTATGGTCTCTGCCGCCCGTCCGCCGCGGGCGTGGTAGACCGGATTGCCACCAGCCACAGCTACATCATCGGTCTCATTCCCCTGCAGCAGAGCGATGCCTGGCGGGTTCTCCGTCATGGGGAGGGTGCGATCACGACACTGGCGGCCCCCGCCGAGCAGTTCGCCATGATCGAAAATGCTACCGGCGAGAACCAGCATCTCGTCCAGAAGGGTGATCTCGTCATCTCTCACGAGGAATTCATGCGCTTTGAAAAGGTTCATCCGGCCTTAGGGTCCTTGGATGCCGGCCGCGATGCCAACCGTCGGGGCGCTCCCTCAAAGTACGACTGGGACGACATCTGGGTCGAACTCTGCGCCATGATCTTCCTCGAGGGGATCCCGGAAACCCAGGCAGAACTGGTCCAGCACGTAGCAGCATGGCTTGAGGCCAACGGAAAGCGAGTTCCCGACGACAGCACCATCAAGAAAAAGATCAAGCCGCTGTGGCAGAGGCTTCGCATGGAAGGCTCGTCGCAAGCTGGCAGACAGCCATCGACCCCCTGAGAGTAAATCGGGAGAGCGCAAGTAATACACAGGCAGAGACACATGGAGCCATCTGCCCGTGAGAAATTCACTGTCCACCAGTCACCTGTCCGATGCAGAGCGCATGACAGAGCTCGGTCGCGTCCTTGCGGCCGGCTTCATACGCATGAAGGCGGCCGAGTCCAGTGCTTTATCCGCTGACCGCAGAGAGAGTTCCGTCGACTTCCCCGCCACAAAGAGCGGTCATGCAACCCGCAACTCAGGAGGCACGACATGATGACGGATGCGGTATTGGCAAGATTGGCGGCGCTGAAGACCACCCCCACGCCGAAGCTCAGGGAACAATGGCGGCAACTGTTCGACAGCGAGCCGCCACCGTTCAATCGCCGCTACATCGAAAGCAGGCTGGCCTACCGAATCCAGGAACTGGCCTACGGCGGGCTGAAACCGGAGACGGTGCGACGGCTGGAGAAGTTGGGCGAGGAACTGGATGGCGGCAAAGTGGCCGTGCGCAAGCGCCCCGCCAACGACAGGCCCGTTTCCGGCACGCGGCTGATCCGCGAGTACCAAGGGGTCGAGCACGGCGTCACGGTGCGGGATCAGGACTTCGAATATCAGGGCCGACCCTACAAGTCGCTTTCCGCCATTGCCCGCGCCATCACCGGTACCCAGTGGAACGGGCTGGCCTTCTTCGGGCTCAAGTCGGGGAGGCGCGCATGACCAAGCCTGCCACCCGCAAACTCCGCTGCGCCGTCTACACGCGCAAGTCCTCCGAGGAAGGCCTCGAACAGGAGTTCAATAGCTTGGATGCTCAGCGCGAGGCGTGCGAGGCGTACATCGCCAGCCAGCGCTCAGAGGGCTGGGTGCTGATTCGCGACCAATATGATGACGGTGGCATCTCCGGCGGCACGCTGGACCGCCCTGCCCTCCAGCGGCTTCTGTCCGACAGCGAGGACGGGTTGGTCGACGTGGTGGTGGTCTACAAGATTGACCGCCTGTCGCGCTCGCTGATGGATTTCTCGAAGCTGGTCGAGGTGTTCGACCGCAACAACGTCACATTCGTCAGCGTCACCCAGAGCTTCAACACCACCACCTCCATGGGGCGCCTAACCCTCAACATCTTGCTGTCCTTCGCCCAGTTCGAACGCGAGGTGACGGCAGAGCGCATCCGGGACAAGGTCCGCGCCAGCCGGATGAAGGGCATCTTCATGGGCGGCACTCCGCCCTACGGCTACAAGCCGAAGGACAGGAAGCTGGTGATCGACGAGGCCGAGGCGAAGAATGTGAAATGGATCTTCGCCCGCTTCCTCGAGATCGGCTCGGCCACTGAGCTAGCCCGCGAGGTGGCTAGGCGCGGTATCCGCACGCCGCGCGGCAACCCCATGAGCAAGAACTTCCTCTACCGCACGCTGAACAACCGCGCCTACATCGGGGAAGCTGTTCACAAGGGCACGGGATATGCGGGCGAACATGAGCGCCTGATCGACCAGAAGACCTGGGACCGGGTGCATTCCATTCTGCAGGAGAGCCCCCGCCTCCGCGCCAACAATACCCGGGCCGAAACCCCCGCACTGCTCAAGGGACTGCTCTACGGGGAGGACGGCGCGGCCTTCTCGCCTACCCATACGCGCAAAGGCGACAGGCTGTACCGCTACTATGTGAGCCAGACGGTCCTGAAGCACGGAGCAGGTGACTGCCCCGTGCCGCGGGTGCCTGCGGCGGAAATCGAGGCTGCCGTGGTCGACCAGATTCGAGCCATGCTGCGGGCACCGGAGGTGGTCGTCGCCACCTGGAAGGCTGCGCGACATGAACTGGAAGAGGTGAGCGAGGCTGAGGTTCGGGAGGCGTTGATCACCCTGGATCCGCTCTGGGCGCAACTCTTTCCGGTCGAGCAGGCACGTGTCGTCCAGCTGCTGATCGAGCGCGCAGACATCGGTATCGAGGGGCTGAAGCTGCGGTTCAGAGACAAGGGGCTGGCGCAGATGGTGGCTGAGATCGGAATCATGACTGGCAAGAACCGGAGGGAAGCGGCATGAATGATCAGACCGTGACCGTTACGGTACCATTCGCCATCCGCAAGCGCGGTGGGCGGAAACTGGTCATCACGCCGGACGGAGTGGCAGCGGTAGCGGCCCCGCGAGCACGTGTCGACAGCGCACTCCTCAAGGCCCTCGCGCGCGGCTTCCGCTGGCGGAAACTGCTGGAGACTGGCGACTTCTCGACCATTGAGGAAATCGCCGAGGCAGAGAACATCAACCCGTCTTACGTCAGCCGGGTGCTACGCATGACGCTGATGGCGCCGGAAATCGTGGAAGCGATACTGGCGGGAAAACAGCCGGAGGGGCTGACGATGGCGAGGGCGATGCAGCCGTTTCCATTGGAGTGGGCTGGACAGAGCTCTTCATGGGTGTCCTGAAGGACGCCCACTCAAGGCCAAGCCTCATGATTGCAGCAATAACTCGACGTGGCCGATGTGAAAGGTCAGCTACCTGGAATACCAGCCAAGGTCATCCGCAAGAGGCTCGGCAGCCGGGTCTGGCCGACGCACCTTCCCCTCGCAAATTTCGGCAAGAGTCAGATAGTCGTGGTAGCCGCGGGAGCCGGACGTGAAGAACGTGGCAGTGTCCGCCGGCGTAAGAGCGGCGCCCGTCCTGATGCGTTCCACGAGGTCGGGGTTGGCAATGTAGTCCCGGCCGAAGGCGACAGCGTCGGCGAACCCGGCGTTGATCAGGCGCTCGCCGTCCGCGGCACTCATCAGCTCGTTGCAGATAACCGCTCCGCCGAAGCGCCGCTTCATCTCAGGTAGCAGGCTGTCCTCGCCCCATATCTCCCGGATAAACAGGAATCCAATGCCGCGGGCACCGAGTTCGGCCGCGACATGGGTGAACAATGCGCGAGGATTGCTGTCGCCCATGTCGTGCTCCTCCATGCGCGGCCTCAGATGCACGCCCACGCGCTTCGGGCCCCAGACCTCCGCGCAGGCATCGACGATCTCCATGAGGAACCGGCCGCGGTTCTCGATGCTGCCGCCATAGCGGTCCGTGCGCCGATTGGTCTTGTCCTGGAGAAACTGGTCGATCAGGTAGCCGTTCGCGGCGTGGATCTCCACACCATCAAAGCCGGCACGTTTCGCATTGACGGCGCCGCGGCGGAAATCGTCGATGATCGCCTCAACCTCATGGGTTTCGAGCGCTCGCGGCGTGACGTAGGGCCGGAAGGGCCGGAGCAGCATCACGCGGCCCGCCGGCAGAACGGCGCTCGGTGCCACGGGCGCGGCCCCGCCGTGGAATTCGGGATCGGACACACGGCCGCAGTGCCAGAGCTGCAGGAAAAATCTGCCTCCGGCGCGATGCACGGAGTCCGTGACCATCTCCCATCCGCGGACTTGATCGTCATTCCAGATGCCGGCCGTGCCGTGGTAGCCGGCACCCTGCGGGCTCACGATGGTCGCCTCAGTCAGCATCAGCCCGGCCGAGGCACGCTGTGTGTAGTAGTCACGCATCATCACATTGGGCACCCGGCTCTTTCCTGCCCGGCAGCGGGTGAGTGGCGCCATGACGATCCGGTTTGGGAGCGTGAGGTCACCGATGGTGAGCGGTTCGAAGAGAATGGACATTCAAGACTTTCTTGGTTCTCAGGGCGAAACCTTCACCAACTGCCTGCCGAACTTTTCCATTAAGCATCCTTACGAGGGTAGCGGGTACCTTTTCAATCCCGTCCTGTACGTCTTGCCGCACGCCATCCCAAGTCAGCAGGGTGCTCCGCATGACGCTGAAGGCTGCCAAGCTCGCGCTATGTGGCCTTCAACTCATTTGGTGCTTCGCTCTTTCGCGTCTCAGCAATCAGGGCACTGACTGCTTCAAATTGCGACAGGAATACTCGGCCCTTGAAATGCTCCATGAAGTCGGATCGCTTCAAAGCGTCCATCACTGGCCCCTTGACTTCGGACAGGTGGAAACCGACCCCGGCTGACGCAAGACGGTGCGCGATGGCCTCAAGGCTTTCCAAGGCGCTCGCGTCGATGGCGTTCACTGCGGGGCACATCAGGATGACGTTTTTCAGGGCGGGCCGGTCGGCGATGCGTTCATAGATCGCATCCTCCAGCGCGCGGGCGTTGGCGAAGTAAAGGCTTTCATCGACGCGGATCGACAGGATTGTCGGGTCGGTAATCACGTCATGACGTTCGATGTTCCGGAAATGCTCGGTCCCTGGCACCTGACCGACGATGGCAATGTGAGGGCGCGAGGTACGCCACAAGAACAACAAAAGCGACAGCGAGACGCCTGCGGTGATCCCTGCCTCGACGCCGATCAGCAGCACGGTCAGGATCGTGGCGGCCATGGCGACAAAATCGGCCTTGGAATAGGCCCAGGTGCGCTTTATGGCCGCGATATCGACAAGCGACAGGACGGCCACGATGATGGTGGCAGCCAGCACAGCTTGCGGCAGGAACTGGAAGAGCGGCGTCAGGAACAGCGTGGCAGCGAGGATGCCCGCCGCCGTGAAGGCCCCTGCGAGCGGCGTTTCGGCGCCTGCGTCGAAATTCACGACAGACCGGGCGAAACCGCCGGTCACTGGATAGCCGCCCGACAGCGCCGAGGCGATGTTGGAAGCACCAAGCGCAGTCAGCTCCTGATTTGGTACGATACGCTGCCGCCGCTTGGCTGCCAGCGTCTGCGCGACCGAGACGGATTCGACAAAGCCCACGAGACTGATCAGCACGGCAGGCAGGAGCAATTGCTG
>JADCDC010000603.1 GCA_020252385.1 Aestuariivirga sp. | reverse complement strand
GGCCAGAACAGCGCACCGCTCTCACGGAAGGCCGCCTGCGTGAACAGCTCCGCCGGGTCGATCAGCGGGACATTGTCGGCGTCCAGCAGCACGACTTCGCGGAATGGACAATGGAGGAGGGCGAATGACTTGAGCTCGAACCCGCCCAGTTCCACATCCGCCTGCTCCCGTCCCATGAGGGCCAGGGCATCGACGGTCTCGACCTGCTGCTCCGCCATGAGGGCGATCATCGCGGGTGACATTTCCTGTTCTCCGATGTGCCAGACCTGTATCGGCAGGCTCGTCTTCAGGAAATCCCGCAGCATGCGCACCGCAACCCAAGCGCAGGTGAACAGGCGCGCACCGCCGGCCGGAATCACGATCCCCCTGGGCCTGATCCCCTCCGTCTCGAGCTTCAGGCCCAGCGCCTGATCGCGCGCCGCACGGAAGGCAGTCCTGAAGGTCTCCTCCTCGGATGTCCAAGCTTCGCCCGTCATCAGGTCTTCCGGATAATGCCGAAGGACTGAAGCTCCGCCAGGCAGTTGACGACATCCTGGAGCGGCGGCTCGGAGAGGCCATACTCCTCCGCCAGGATAGCCGCGATGGCGCGCGCATCATGCGCGCCGTCACAGAGCAGGAAGACGGCGCTTGCAACCGGGTTGAGGAAGTGGACTTCCTTCCCGTCCATGTCGCTCACGGCAAGCCCGTCCGGAATATCGGTGCTCGAGATGTTGCCCGCCTGTTCGAAGGTGTCGGTGTCCGTGATGGTCATGCCTCATCTCCTCTCTGCCACGCGCGAAACAGTTCGGCCCATGCGTCCTCCACACTCTGGCTGCAGAAATGCGATGCCACAACATGTCGTCCCAGCCGGCCGAGCCTCCTCGCCTCGCGCGGATGATCGAGGAGGTGCCGGCACGCCGCCGCGAAGTGACGCGGGCCCGAGGCCGTGATGCCCCAGAACCGGCCCGGTTGTAAGAGTCCCGCCACCGACTGCGGCGTAGCGACGACCGGAACGGCATGCGCACCCGCTTCCAGAATCTTGAGGCGCGTTCCCCCTCCCGACCGCATCGGTGCAATGGCCAGGGCCGCACGCCGATAGGCGCCGGCCAGATTCTGGACATAGCCCAGGAATTCAACCCGCCCGGGCCGCGCATGGGCCCGCAGCAGCGGCGGCGGAGACCGTCCAGCCACCAGCAGGCGTACGCCCGGCAGGCGCGGAAGAACGGCGGTCATGAACCACAGGAGGCCTTCGACATTCGGCTCATAGCGAAGGGAGCCAACGAAGAGCAGGTCCCTGCGGGCTCCCGCCCCTGCAGTGGCGGCAAGCGGGGGTACTGGCACGCCATTGGGCAGTGCGCGAAGCGGCAGGCCGGGGTACCTTGCGAGCATGCCGGGCAGGTCCTCGGCATTGGCGAGCGTCACGGCCCGAAATGCCGTCAGCTTCTGCGCCATCAAGCGGTCGAAGGCACGCGCCTCGAGACGGTTCCAGCGGGCAGCCATGTTTCGTCCGGCAAGGTCCATGACGCGTGCGGTGGACAGGCAGGATGACACGTCATCCTCGTCGAGATCGATCGATCGCGTAACGCCCTCCGCAAGGAGGTCGAGCGCAGGAAGGAGATAGCTTCTGAAGGCATGGACATGCGAGGCACCGTCGCGCGCCGCGAGATCGGCCACCCGGCGGGCGATGGCATCCGACATTGCGGCGGAGAGCGACGGCTTGCCATAGCGCTCGAAATGGACAAGCCGCTCCTCGGGATCCGATAGCGCGGAGATCAGCCTGAAATAGTGATCCTGCTGACCGGTGCAATCGAGCATCTCGAGCTTGGACGCCGGGAATCCCGACGCAAAGCAGCCGGGGTTCTCGCCGGTCTCGATGACGGGAATGACGCAGGTCGTGACGCTGAAAGCGCGCATCAGGCCCTTGAGCTGGCTGCCGGCCCGCATCGCCAGGCCCATGCCCGAGCGGGAGGGAAGCACGGGCGTCAGAAAGACCGCGCGCATCCTGTCAGGCCCTGCTGCCACGACCATGAGATGTTCAGCTCGCCTCCGTCCGGGTCTTCCTGGCGAGAACCTCGGCCGCGACATCGAAGGAGGAGAAGTATCTCTTGAGCTTCTCGTTGTTGTCATGCGTGCGCCAGGGAGCGGTGCGTTGCGAGGAGAAGTGCCAGACATTACCACCGGCATTCACCTCGATGGCATAGAACCGGCCCGTACCGGCTTCGCGAATGATGTCGCAGCCGAGGATGGGATGGCGCGGAAAGGCTTCCGCCATGCGCGCGGCAAAGGCCATGAGGTCCGGATCGTTGCACGCGAGGTTGTTGCCGCGGTCCGACTCCGCCCGCATCGTCTCGATCATCTCATCGGGCGACTCGAGTTCCGGCCGCGGGTCCGTGCTCCGCGACACGGAGCCATAGAGGACGGCGCCGAACAGGGTGAGGCAGCGGTAGCACGTCATGTTCTCGCCGCTGTCGATCCACTGCTGCAGCAGCATGGGCGCTTTGCGGCTTGCGTGGTCCTCGGGCAGTATCCGTCCGGACAGGGAACGCGTCCGGAAGACCTGAAGATGCGTTCCGGTGGAGGTCAGCTCGCGGTCCGATGGCTTCATGATGACGAAGGGGCCCCATTGGCCGGGGTCGAGTTCCATTCCCTGCCGGTAGGGCGCCGTGTGAGGCGTGTCGACACCCGCGGCCCGGAGCCTGCGGAACTGCTCGAGCTTGGGCACGAAGCGGTTTTCATAAACGGGGCCGCGGCGCGGAATGAAGTCGCGGACGCGCCCAAAGCTGACCGTCAACGTCGGCCTGCGCCAGTCTTCATCCGGAATGCTGTCGGGACCATGGGTCGGCAGCACGCCGAAGATCTTGATCTCCGGCGCGATGGCGAGGATCCGGCTCGAAATGGCCTGGATGTCGTCGTGGGAATGCTTTCCCGGCTGGTGCACGAAGACGAGATTGAGGGTCTTGGGCGTCTCTGGTTTGCCGGGCAGTGGAAAGAGCATGGCGGCCGCCGTCAGGCCGTTACATCGAGGGGCGGCCTTGCGGCCGCGGCCGGCACGAGAAGTGCTGCCGCACCCGCAAAGTCCCGGAGCTTCACCAGGGCCGCGGCCTTCAACTCGCGCGCGGCGCTGCCGAAGATCCGCTTGTCGAAGGCCATCATGCCGGGCGGAAGGCTGTCGGGATCGATCGCGAGGAGTTCGTCCAGCACGGACACGGCCTCCATGGCCGAGCCCCTGCTCAACAACCATCTCGCCTTCAGGAAGCGCATGGCGTGGTCGCCGGGAAAGCGCTGCAGCGCCTCCGCGATGACGTCTGATGGATCCCCTCCCGTATCGAGGCGCAGCCTTGCAACAAGCTGGGCGACGAGGTTGACGTCGGCAGCTTCCTTTTCGCTGGCCGCCCGGCGGATCACGCGCAAGCCCTGCTCGCCGGCCGCAATGGCATCCTCCACCCGCCCGAGCGCCGCATAGGTTTCGGCAAGGTGATACCAGTAGTAGGCGCGGCCCGGTGTCGTCTCGATGGCGTCGAGGAGCAGCGGAAGATTCCGGGGGTGCTTGTGCGACTGGTCTCCGTCATAGCCATGATGGTCGATCGACACCCTTGCCTTGCCGATGTCGAGCTGGTGCTTCGCCGCAAATGCCATGAGGGATGTGACGTAGCCCTCATGGATGCGGCCCTCGAAGCGGATCGATTCATTGCGGCGGAACAATCTGTGTTCCCAATAGGCGGTGTAGTCCGACTTCGGCGTGAACTTCACCATCGCTCCGGCCCAGCGGGGCTCGGACAGTTCCTCCGCCAGCGTGACCCCCGGGTCGAGCCTCAGGCGCTCGTCTGCATCGATGTAAAGGATCCAGTCTCCGCGACAGGCAGCGAGGGACACGTTTCGCGCATCGGCAAAGCTGCCGTTCCACTCGAAATGCAAAACGCGGGCACCCGCATCACGCGCAATCTCAACCGTTTTATCAGCTGAACCAGTGTCGACGACGACCACCTCATCGACATGGCCACGCAGCGACGCAAGGCAGTCAAACAAAAAGCGCTCCTCGTTTCTTACGATCAGAGAAGCGCTTACGCTGGTCACGGCCGAAGCCTCTGTAGGCCCGACGGCCGCAGCCTGAAGATCAATTAAACGGAACTTGCGTGGAGTTGCCCGCCATGGCGAGAGGGCCGCACTTGCCCACCGATTCGAGCTTGAGGGAAGCGACGGCGGGAAGCTGATAACCGCCCTTTGCGATCTGCGCGAGAACGGCCTTCTGAACGGCAGGGTTGCAGGACGTATGAAGCATGACCATAACTCCCTATATCGATTACATATGTGCAATCCTGCCTGATTTTGTCAAGTCCGCGCCGCACCGGCGGGTCGATCGAGAGCCCCAGAGCCGTCCAATGCTGAGAGTGACATATATCTACTGGGAGCCCTGGTTTCGCGGTCATCCGCCGGCACTCGATCTCAAGAACAGGGCCGAGGTCGTGATGGGCATGTCCGGTGTATTTGCAGCCGATGTGGTGGTTGCGCATGCCCCCAGCCTGCTGAGCAGCGGCCAGACGCATGAAGTGGAATTGCTGCGCCGGAACACGAGTCCCGAACAGGTGTGGATTCTGGTGACGCAGGAAAGTTCGGAGAATTATCCGGAGCAGGCCTCCCCCGGGTTCCGGTCCCTGTTCGATGGCGAGATGTCTCACCGCCAGACGGCGGAGATCTGGATTCCCTATCTCGATGCCGGCAGCATCGGGGCCGAATTCGATCCTACGGAGAAGACCGAGCTGTGCTGCGCCTTCATGTCCAGTGGCTTCAACGCCAGCCGGCGGCAGGAATACCTGGCTTCGCTCATGCGCCATGTGGATGTGGCATCCTATGGAAGGGTTCAGAACAACCGGCGCATTGCCGATGATGGCGGACGGATGAGCAAGCTCGCCGTGATGCGGCGCTTCAGATACGCCACCGCCTTCGAGAATTCGCGCGAGACCGACTATGTGACGGAGAAGTTCTTCGACCCGCTGGGCGTGGGCACGATCCCGATCTATCTCGGCGCTCCCAATATCGGGGAGTTCTGCCCGGGCGATGAGTGCTGCATCGACGCCAGCGCTCATCCGGACCCACGCACCCTCGCACGCCTGATCCTCGAGCGGGATTATCGTGACTTGCACCGCTGGCGGCAGCAGCCGTTGCGCCGGTCCTTCATGGAGAAGAGCGCGCGGCTGGCGATTCCCTTTCATGAGCGGTTTCTGGCCTCAGCGGAAGCTCTGCGTGAGCGAAAGCGCAAAGGGCCCTGCGAGGCCGGCCGCGGACTGCTCGCCTGACACTACCTCAGTCCAGCCTTTCGAGGATGGCGCGCGCGGCATGCTCGTCGGTGATCAGCGTGTTGCAGCCGATGCACCGGATCACGGCGAGGATGGCGCGCGCCCTGCCCCTGCCGCCACCCGCGAGCACCACATGGCGGGCCCCCTTCAAGACCGACGTTCCGACCGACATCACGCGTGCATTGACCGGATCGGAGAGCGGCACGCCAGCCTCGTCGATGACGTTGCACATGATGTCGGCCACCGCACCCTGGGCGATGAGACGCGTGATGTCGTCTTCTGAAATGAATCCGCGCACCAGCGAACCGGCCCGGTTGGTGATGTCGCCGGCACTGACGACCGCGATGTCGAGCGAGCCTGCCATGGCGATGAGCCGGTCGAGGCCGCAGTCGCGCATCAGGCGCTGACGGGTCTCGGCACTGTCGACGATGAGCGGTGCCGGAAACAGGTAGCAATCGGCCTGCAGCGCGGTGGCGAGACGCCATGCGAACTCGAAGGGATTGGCCTGGCTTGTCTCGACGGAGCCGCCCATCAGCGACATCACCCTGACACCTTCGCGCTTGGCCGGCGCCAGGCTGCTGAGGGAAGCGCCCAGCGTGCGGCCCCAGCCCACGCCGACCGTCATGCCGTCGGCAACCGTGTCGGACAGGAAGCGGCCGAGCGCTATGCCCACGGCCGCGGCTGTCCCCTCGACCGCGGCCGGAGCCGGCACGACCACGGCCTCGTCGAGGCCGAGCAGTCGCTCCAGCTGGATCGACAGATCGACGAGTTCGGTTGGCCCCTCCTCGATCGAGACCTTCACCTCGCCCCTCAGGCGCGCTTCCTCGAGAAGGCGGATGACGGTGGAGCGGCCAATGCCCAGCTGATCTGCTACCTCGTTCTGCGTCAGGCCATAGCCATGGTAGAGCCAGGCGGCGCGCAGCCTGAGGGCGCCATCGCCTGACAGGACGGAGCTCGCGGCGCGGCGGAGCCTTGCCATGGGTCAGCCCCGACCGCTGTCGCGGTAGAAGGGCAGAAGTGCTGCCGTCGACTGCCGCGCCGCCTCGACATGCGGCAGGTGGCCGGCCGCATCGATCCGGCACAGGAGCCCGCCGAAGCGCGCGGCGGCGGGCTCGTTGATCGGGTTGATCCGGTCCTCGGACCCCCACAGCAAGAGCCTCGGCATGGCGCTCCGGCCGATGCCGTCCGCCAGTGCCTTCAGATCTTCCGATGCTGCTGTGAGCTTGCTGCCGATCTTTCTCAAAGCCTCCCTCACGCCGTTTCGCCCGAGATGGCCGAGCAGGCGCTGCACCGTCATCTTGTTGATGAGCTGCGGCCTTGCCACCAGCCGCTTCAGCAGCGCCTCGGCTTCGGCAAAATCGGAAAGGCCGGGAAGTGCTGAAACGAAGCCGGGATCGGGCCCATCGCCCAGCCCCGCCGGCGCGATGAGCGCGAGGGACGAGACGCGTTCCGGCTCATCGGCGGCGATCTGCATGGCGATGGCCCCGCCCAGCGAATGACCAAGCAGATGCACCCTGCCGATGCCGGCGGAGGTCAGCGCAGCGCGCACCGTCCGTGCGAGGTCGGGAACCCCACCATCGCCGACCGGCACGGCGGCCGAATCGCCGTGGCCCGGAAGATCGAGGGCGTGGACGCGCGCCACTGTCATCAGGTCGGGCGAGATGCCGATCCAGGAGAGGCGGTCGGCGCCGAAGCCATGAAGGAGCAGGAGGTCTTCCCCCTCCCCGCCCAGAGTCTTGAAGGCCAGTCCCGCCATCACGCCTCGTCGATGATGGCGAGGACCGCGCCAACGGCGGCGATCTCGTCCGCCGGCGCCAGGATCTCGCGCAGCGTGCCGGAGGCGGGCGCTTCGATCTCCATGGTGAGCTTGGGCGTGGTGATGGTCAGGAGCATCTCCCCTTTCGTGACCGTCTCGCCTGGCGCCTTGGCCCAGCTGTCGATCTGCGCCTCTTCGATTTCGTTGCCGAGCTGCGGCATCACCACCTTGGTCGCCATGTCAGAAGTCCTTTCTCAGAGTGCGTTGCGCGCCATGAGGCGCTCGGCCCAATTGCGGATGCCGCGCCGGTTGCTGTGCCGGACGGGATGCATGTCCGAGGTGACGATCTGTATGATGTCATCAGCCTGCGGGAAATAGGTGGTTTCCATGTCGGCGCCGGGCACGATCCAGTTGGGCGAGCCCAAAACCCGGGGCGCGGACTTGAGATGCCCGAAGGCGAAACGCGTGAGGTTCGAGGCAAGCGTCATGGCGAAGGAGCCCCGCTCCGAAGCTTCCGTCACCAACAGCAAGTGCCCGGTCTTCTCCACCGAGGCGATGACGGGATCGTAGTTGAACGGCACCAGCGAGCGCGCGTCGATCACCTCAAGCGAAAGCCCCGAGCTCTGCTCCAGTTCCTGTGCTGCCGCGAGAGCGGGATAGAGCGATGGCCCGATGGTGAGGACGGTGACGTCGCGGCCCGTCCGCTTGATGTCGGGCTCGCCCATGGGAATGCGATAGTAGTCCTGCGGCACGCCCTCCGGATGGAAGGTTTCAACGGTGTCGTAGAGACGCTGGCTCTCGAAGAACACCACCGGGTCCTCGCTGGAAAGTGCCGAGGCCATCAGCCCCTTCGCATCGAAGGGCGTTGCGGGGTAGAGCACCTTGAGGCCCGGGATATGGGCGACCAGCGCGGTCCAGTCCTGCGAGTGCTGTGCGCCATACTTGCTGCCCACCGAGCAGCGCAGCACCACGGGCACCTTGAGGCTTCCCGCCGACATGGACTGCCACTTTGCCATCTGGTTGAACACCTCGTCGCCCGCCCGCCCGAGGAAGTCGCCATACATCAGTTCGACGAGGCTCCGGCCTCCTTCCAGCGCATGGCCGACGGCGGTCGCCACGATGGCGGCCTCCGAGATCGGCGCATTGAACAGCCGCTCATAGGGGATGATGTCGGACAGTCCGCGGTAGACGCCGAAAGCGCCGCCCCATTCGCGGCATTCTTCGCCATAAGCGATCAGACGCTCGTCATGGATGAGGTGATGCAGGATCGCCTCGAACAGCCCGTCACGATAGGTGATGGCGCGCATGGCGGAGAGCCTCTCGCCCGAAGGACCAAGGCCACTCCGCGATTTCTTTGCATCCTGCCGGATGCGCGCGGAAGTCTCCGGCGCTGCAAGAAGCCTCGTCTCGCCGGAGGGAACGGGGATTTCGGCATGGGAGAACATCAGCCGCCCGATCAGCACGGGATCGCCCGCGATGTCAACGGCGGGGGCTGCGTCGGGGTTGGCGACCGCCTTCAGCACGGCGGCAATGCCGGCCTCGACGCCGGCCTTCATCGCGTCGACCTCATGCTGCGCCATGATCCCTTCCGTGACGAGCCGTGCGGCAAATGTCGCGATGGGGTCGAGGGCCTCCCACGCCGCCTGCTCTTCCTTGGTGCGGTAGACATTGGCATCTGTCGTCGAATGTCCACCGAGCCGGTAGCATTCGACGTCGAGCAGCGCAGGGCCCCGCCCTTCGAGCAGCAGCGCGCGCTTGCGGCGGACGGCATCGGCAACGGCGAGCGGGTTGGTGCCGTCAACGGTTTCCGCATGCATCGCATCGGCGTTCATGCCCGCACCAATGCGCGAGAGCCTGTCCCAGCCCATGGTCTCGCCGATGGTCTGCCCGCCCATGGCATAGAAATTGTTGTTGAAGAAGAACAGGACGGGCAGTCCGCCGCGCCGGCCTTCCGTCCACAGCGTGCGGTACTGCGCCATGGAGGCGAAGTTCATCGCCTCGTAGACAGGCCCGCAGCCCGTCGAACCATCGCCGCTCATGGCCACCGCAATGGACCGGCTTCCCGCCAGCTTCTTGCGCAATCCCGCACCGGTGGCGATGCCGGCGGATGCGCCGACGATCGCGTTGTTCGGATAGGCGCCGAAGGGCGGAAAGAAGGCATGCATGGATCCGCCCATGCCGCCGTTGAAACCGTTCGCCTTCATGAAGATCTCGGCCAGCAGGCCGAAAAGCAGGAAGTTCTCGGCAAGGCCCAGGACCGGCGAGACCGGCACATGCGCCGCGACGGTGCGCAACAGCCGGCCGTCCTGGTGGGATTCCATGATGGACCGCAGCTCCGCCGCCCCGAGCCGCGAGATGGCGGACAGTCCCTTGGCGAGGAATTCGCCATGGCTGCGGTGGCTGCCGAAGATATGGTCCTCGGGCGCCAGCGCCAGGGCAGCGCCCACGGCGGCTGCCTCCTGCCCCATCGAGAGATGTGCGGGTCCCTTGTAGGCGTAGGCGATGTCCTGGTAGCTGCCGCGCGCCTTGATGGCGCCCAGCATGGTCTCGAACTCGCGCAGGATCATCATGTGGCGCAGCACGTTCTTGAGTGCCGCATCGCCAAGCGCCTTGCGTTCCTCCGCCAAAGTGCGCTGGTAGGCATGGAGCGGCACGTCGGGGAAGGAGAGCACGCCGGGCGCGCGGAACGCCTCGGGCTTCACGGGAATGGACTTCGGCATGACAGGTCAGTCGCCTCGTTTGAACATCTGCGTTCACCGATACACAAATGTTCAATCGGAATCCAGCCCTGATCGGCTAGCCAGCGGCGAACTCCGGCCGCAGCACCAATTGCGCGGCACCGATCAACCCTGGATTGTCCACAAGCGCCGCCTTGCGGATCGGCACGCCCCGGAACGGCGGCAGCAGGCGGGCATCGAGAACAGCGCGGATCCGGGGTTCCAGCACATCGAAGGCCTGGGCGACGCCACCTCCGAGGACGACCCATTCGGGGTCCAGCACATGCACGACGGCGGCAAGGCCAAGTGCGATGTCCGCCGCGGCGGCAGTGGCGAAGTCGAGTGCCCTGGCCTCGCCCGCCCGGGCCTGGTCG
>JADCDC010000602.1 GCA_020252385.1 Aestuariivirga sp. | reverse complement strand
ATTCCTACTATGACGCCCTGCCCCTGCCGAAGCAGATGGAGCTTCGCACCTTCTCGCACATGGCGCGCACCCGGCCGGACTTCATCTCCTTCTATTTCGGCGAGCTGCCCTGGGCCCCGGTCACGGCGCTGAGGGCCGATGGCCTGCCGGTGATCAGCTGGACCATCCGCTCGCCCGGGGAGGCGCAGACGGCGCGGCGGCAGTCCGACCAGATCACCTTCGAAGGCTTCCTCGCCTGACATGCTGAAGCCCGTCACCAGCGCCCTGTCGATCGCACGCGCCGACTGGGACAGGCTCGCCAACCCGCCCGGCGCGGAGTTCAACCCGCTGGTGGCGCATGATTTCTTCCGCTGCCTCGAGGTCTCGGGCTGTGCCGTGGCGAAGACCGGCTGGGCGCCGAGCCACCTCGTGATGGAGGATGCGGCGGGAACCGTCACCGGCATCGTGCCCTGCTACAGGAAGCGCCATTCCTACGGCGAATATGTCTTCGACCATGGCTGGGCGGATGCCTATGAGCGGGCGGGCGGGCGCTACTATCCGAAGCTGCAGGTCTCCGTGCCCTTCTCGCCGGTGACGGGCCCCCGGCTTCTCGCCGCGTCGGAAGAGGAGCGGCGCGAGCTCGCCTCGGGCCTCATCGCCCTCTGTGGCGAGGAGAAGGCGTCCTCCGTGCACATCACCTTCCTGCCGGAACGCGACTGGACGGCGCTGGGCGGCCAGCTGTGGCTCAAGCGCAACGACATCCAGTTCCACTGGATGAACGGCGGCTACCGGAGCTTCGATGACTTCCTCGCCTCGCTCTCCTCCCAGAAGCGCAAGAACATCCGCAAGGAGCGGGCCTCCGTGGCCGCCGCCGGAATCACCATGCACCAGGTCACGGGGCGCGACATCACGGAGCGGCACTGGGACGCCTTCCATGACTTCTACATGGACACCGGCACCCGCAAATGGGGAACGCCCTATCTCAACCGCGAATTCTTCAGCCTGGTCGGCGAGGCCATGGCAGAGCACATCCTGCTCGTCATCGCCGAGCGCCAGGGCCGGATGATCGCGGGGGCGCTGAACTTCATCGGTTCGCATGCCCTCTACGGCCGGAACTGGGGCGCCATCGAATATCACGACAATCTGCATTTCGAGACCTGCTACTATCAGGCGATCGACTTCGCCATCGCGCGCGGCCTCGCCCGCGTCGAAGCGGGCGCCCAGGGCGGCCACAAGCTGGCGCGCGGCTATCTTCCGCAGAAGACCTATAGCCTGCATTATCTCGCCCACCCGGGGCTGCAGCGCGCGGTGGCAAACTACCTCGAGCAGGAGCGGCGCGGGGTGGAGCAGGAGCAACAGGCGCTTGCGGCGCATTCGCCGTTCCGCCACGAACAGGATTTCTGAAGGGGAGCCTGACATGACTTACGACACCAACAACATCTTCGCGAAAATCCTGCGCGGCGAAATCCCCTGCCACAAGGTTTACGAGGACGCGCACACGCTGGCCTTCATGGACGTGATGCCCCAGGCGGACGGGCACACGCTGGTGATTCCCAAGGCGGGCTCGCGCAACCTGCTCGACGCAGATCCCGCGGCACTGGGGCCGCTGATGGCGAGCGTCCAGAAGGTGGCCAATGCCGTGCGCAAGGCATTCGGCGCCGAGGGCGTCCTGATCCAGCAGTTCAACGAACCTGCCGCAGGCCAGACGGTGTTTCACCTGCATTTCCACATCCTGCCGCGCAGCACCGGTGCGGCGCTCCGTCCGCACAGCGGCAAGATGGCGGACCATGCCGTGCTGGCGGAGCATGCCGCCCGGATTCGCGCCGCCCTCGAGGTTTGATCAAAATCAAGGAGCGACTCTCCGGGCTCTGGCTAATGTCTCCCCAACACGAGGAAGACAGCCATGAATCACAAGCACCGCAAGGTCCTCCACAGCCTGTTCAGCCACCCCCTGCCGAGCAACATCCACCTCCATGAGATGGAGCATGTCTTCAAGGAACTGGGCGCGGAGCTGAGCCACTCCGGCCACGGGCGCCTGATGGTGAACATGAACGGCAAGAGCGCCACATTCCACGGCGCGGACCACGGCCTGTCCAAGGACGAGGTCCACAGCATGAAGAAATTCATTGAGACCTGCGGGATCGAACCCCAGCGGGACTATCCTCTCTGATCCCAAGTCGTGCTTCCTCCCGAAGCCAAACTGGGGCCGGTTTTTCCGGCCCCTTTTCTTTTCAGCGGAAGGCCGACGCAAAAAAGAAGGCCCGGTTTGCACCGGGCCTTCCTGTGGATCGCTGACGTGAGCGGATTTACTCCGCCGCGGGAAGCTCCGAGGCCTTGGCCTGCTCCTCGAGGATCAAGGCATCGCGCTTGTCGGCCACCTGGCGGAGCCTCGAGAGCATGCCGCCGGTGCCGGCCGGGATGAGGCGGCCCACGATGACGTTCTCCTTGAGGCCTTCCAGCGTGTCGATCTTGCCGATGATCGAGGCTTCGGTCAGCACGCGCGTCGTCTCCTGGAAGGAGGCGGCCGAGATGAAGGAGCGCGTCTGCAGCGAGGCCTTGGTGATGCCGAGCAGCACCGGCTTGCCGGAGGCGGGGCGCAGCCCCTCCGCCGCGAGCTTGGTGTTCTCGTGGTCCAGTTCCTCGCGGTCCACCTGCTCGCCGACCAGCAGCGTCGAATCGCCCGAGTCGGTGATCTCGACCTTCTGCAGCATCTGACGGACGATCACCTCGATGTGCTTGTCGTTGATGTTCACACCCTGCAGGCGGTAGACCTCCTGGATCTCGTTGACGAGGTAGGAGGCGAGCTCCTCCACGCCCTTGATGTCCAGGATGTCATGCGGCGCGGGGTTGCCGTCCATGATGTATTCGCCCTTCTCGATGAAGTCCCCTTCCTGCACGGGCAGGTGCTTGCCCTTCGGGATCAGATACTCCACGGCCTCCGCCCCCTCCTCCTGCGGGACGACGCGGATGCGGCGCTTGTTCTTGTAGTCGCGGCCGAATTCGACGCGGCCCGAGATCTCCGCGATGATCGCGTGATCCTTGGGGCGGCGCGCCTCGAAGAGCTCGGCCACACGCGGCAGACCGCCGGTGATGTCGCGGGTCTTCGCACTCTCGAGCGGGATGCGGGCCAGCACGTCACCCGCGGTGACCTTGGAGCCCGGATCAACCGAGAGAACGGCATCGACCGAGAGCAGGTAACGCGCCTCGCCGCCGCGGCCGAGCTTCTGGACCTTGCCGTCCTTGCCCTTGACCACGATGGCGGGCTTCAGCGTCGAGCCGCGCTGGTTCGAGCGCCAGTCGATGATGACGCGGTTGGTGATGCCGGTGGCCTCGTCCGCCACCTCGTTCACCGACACGCCTTCGACCACGTCCTCGAACTCCACCGTGCCTTCGACTTCCGTCATCAACGGGCGGGTGTAGGGGTCCCACTCGGCAAGCCTGGTGCCGCGCTTCACCTTGTCGCCCTCGTCCACATAGAGACGCGTGCCGTAGCCCAGCTTGTGGACCGCGCGCTCCGTGCCGTTCTCGTCGATCAGCACGAGGGCGGAGTTGCGGCCCATGACCATGAGGCGGCCGGTTGCGTCCTTCGCGGTGTTCTTGTTGCGGATGACGATCTTGCCATCGGCATTGGCCTCGATGAAGGACTCGTTGAGCACCTGCGCGGTGCCGCCGATGTGGAAGGTGCGCATGGTGAGCTGGGTACCCGGCTCGCCGATCGACTGGGCGGCGATGACGCCCACCGCCTCGCCCATGTTGACGGGCGTTCCGCGCGCCAGGTCACGGCCATAGCACTTGCCGCAGACGCCGAACTTGGTCTCACACGTCAGCACCGAGCGGATGCGGAGTTCGGCAATGCCGGACTTCTCGATCCGCTCGACGTCGGCTTCCATGATCTCGTTGCCGTTGGCCACGATCACGTCGCCCGTTGCCGGGTCGATCACGTCCTGGGCCGCGGTGCGGCCGAGGACACGGCTGCCGAGCGAGGCGATGATCTCGCCCGCGTCCACGATGGGGCGCGTGGTGAGGAAGGCCTTGGTGCCGCAGTCCACTTCCGAGATGATCGCGTCCTGCGCCACGTCGACGAGACGGCGGGTGAGATAGCCCGAGTTCGCCGTCTTGAGCGCGGTGTCGGCCAGGCCCTTGCGGGCGCCGTGGGTCGAGTTGAAGTACTCGAGCACCGAGAGGCCTTCCTTGAAGTTCGAGATGATCGGCGTCTCGATGATCTCGCCCGAGGGCTTGGCCATCAGGCCGCGCATGCCGCCCAGCTGCTTCATCTGCGCGGGCGAACCGCGCGCGTTCGAGTGCGCCATCATATAGATCGAGTTGATGGGCTTGT
>JADCDC010000601.1 GCA_020252385.1 Aestuariivirga sp. | reverse complement strand
CTCCCAGCCGATGACGTCGAGCCGCCGCGCGATCAGCGCGATGAGCGGGACGGGGGCGAGATAGGCGAGCAGCAGCGCGTTGAACCACGGGCCTCCCGCCACCGGCTCGCCGGTGACGACCGGGTTGAGCGCGCCGAGGCTCAGCAGCACCGCGCCCGCGGTGGCGGCGATCAGCAGGAGCCTCGCACCCCAGCGCGACACCACGCTGGAATAGGGCTGCCCGCGGTGCATCAGGCCATAGGCGGCTCCCGCCCAGGTCAGGATATGCGCCGCCATCTCGAGGAAGCGCGGGTCCTCATAGGTGATGCCGCCGCCGATCAGCACGCGGATCTCGAGCGAGACGAGCGAGATCAGGAGGCCGAGGCTCATCCCCTCCAGCGCCACGGCGGAGCGGGGATGATCGCTGGTTCTGAGCAGCCTGCCGCCCAGCAGGAAGAGGATCGCGGGGATGCCGTAGCCATAGAGAACCCAGTGCTCGCCCCAGGGCAGCGTCTTGTCGTCGAGCCAGAGTTCGCGCGACAGGAAGAGGCGGGCCGCCGCCAGCGTCGCGACCGCCGCCGTCACCGCGCCCACAAGGCGGGGCTTCAGGATCGAGGAGAAGGCCGCGAACAGGAAGGCGAGGCCGGCAATCGCGAGGGTGAGCCAGAGGCCGTCCAGCAGCCGGTCGAGCGCCAGGACGAGCAACGCCGCCGCCCCGGCGGAAAGGAAGCCCGCACCCAGCCCGTCGCCCTGTTCCCGCCGGCTCCACAGCGCCGTGACGATGAGCAGGAAGAGGGCGAAGCCCGCCGCCAGCCAAGCCCAGTTCTGGGGCGTCATCAGGAAGTCCGCACGCGCCCAGGCGCCGAAGATGAAGAGGAAGGCAGCCCCGCCGCCAAGTGCTCCCCAGTCGGCCTTGCCGGGCCGCATCAGCACGCCGGCGGCCCCGGTCAGGGTGAAGACCCCGGCCGAGCCCAGCATCCAGCGGAGGAAGCGCTCCGTCTCGGGTCCAAGCGAACTGCTCCAGCTCCACAGGCCGAATTCATCGAGCGTGAGGGCGTGGAAGGCGGCCTCCGGCCAGGAGGCCAGCACGGCCAGCATTACGAGTGCCGCGAAGGGTGCGAGCCGGGAGAGGCCGTGGCCGAAGCACGCCAGCAGCACGAGCACGGCGAGGCCCGCGGCGAGGAGGCGGAGCGCCTCCGTGCCATGGCCGGTGCGGAGCACCAGGAGGACGAGGATGAGGGTCGCCGCCGCCTGCCCGACGAGGCCCAGCGTCACGGCTGGCGTATGGCCCTCTGCCCCTTCGCGCAGGGCCGAAAGCCCACGCGGCAGCACGAGGGCCAGAATGCCGGCGGCCAGTGCTGCGAGGCCCACGGTCCAGCTGTCCGCGGGCGTGAAGGGCCCGATGAGCCACAACACGCTCCACAGGAAGACGCCGAACACGGCGGCATGCCCGAGCCACCACCAGTCTCGCCCGCGCAGCGTGAGCAGCGAGGCGGCGAGGATGATGAGCAGATAGGGGAAGAAGCTGGCCGCCTGGGGCTCGACCGAGGGGATCAGGGCCGGCGTCACATAGGAGCCGAGAAGGCCAAGTGCCGCGATGAAGGGCCCCTGCAGGCGCGACAGGAGGAGTGCGCCGAGACCAACGCCCGCAAGGCCTGCAAAGGCGGTGGCCGGTTCGACGATCTGATAGAGCGCAAAGGCGGCGTAGATCGCTGCGAACATCACCGCGAGGCCGGCAGCAGCCAGGGCGGCCGGCACATAGTCATTTGCGGTCTGCGAACGGCGCTTCAGGAAGCCGCCCAGCAGGATCAGCACGAGGCCGGCGGCAAGCCCGAGGACCACCTGCATGACGGGGGAGATCAGGCCATTGTCATAGGCGTATTTGACGAACAGCAGGCCGCCGATGGCAATCGCCACGCCGCCGATCCAGACGAACCAGCGCCCGGCCAGCGCCTGCTCCATGTCGCGCGGCGGGGGAGGTGCTGCGGGGGCGCTGGCCTCCGCCGGGGCGGGTTCCGCAGGCTCAGCCTCGAGCGCCTCCATGGGCGGCGGAGCGGCCTCAATGTCGGCCGGGGTTTCGGTCGACCCCAAGACTTCGGGCGGGGCCTCGCTGGCCGTCCCGGCGGCGGGAGGCATCGATTTCAGCTGGGAGAGTTCCTCCTTCAGCTTGAACAGCCGGGTTTCAAGCTTCGCCAGCTTGTTCAATGCCACCAGCGCCATCACGATGCTCACGATGGCAATCAGAAAGGCAAATCCGTCCATTCCCGAAATCTCCCAACCCCGGCGGGACATTACACGGTTGCGGAGGGGAGTCGAAACTGGGAAAAGCCACCCCCATGGCCTCGCGCGATGCAATCAGGCTGGCCCTGCAAGGGGGCGGCACCGTCACCTGGGAGATCTCGGACCAGCCGGTCCCCTACCCCGAGGCCATGGCGATCATGGACCAGCACGTCGAGGCCATCGCCCAGGGGCGGGAGCCGGAGCGGGTCTGGCTCCTCGAACATCCGCCCCTCTACACGGCAGGCACCTCGGCAAGGCCCCAGGATCTCGTCGAAGGTGACCGCTTCCCGGTGTTCAAGACCGGGCGCGGCGGGCAATACACCTACCACGGCCCCGGCCAGCGCGTGGCCTATGTGATGCTGGACCTCAGGCGGCGCGGCGGCGATGTGCGCG
>JADCDC010000600.1 GCA_020252385.1 Aestuariivirga sp. | reverse complement strand
CGCTGAACCACCCCCTCACCCTGCCCTCTCCCCCACATGCGTGGGGGCGAGGAATGAGTTGCTAAGAGGATATTCCCAGAACCGTCCTCACCGCCCACCAGGACGGATCGAGGTCCGGCAGCGGAGCGCCCTCCTCGCACAGCGCAACACAGGTGGCGCCGGACCCCGACATGAAGGCGCGGGTGACGCCGGGCGCGCGCGCCAGCCGCTCCAGCACCTCGCCGATCACCGGAGAGAGCGCGATCGCCGCAGGCGCGAGATCGTTCCGCCAGCTGAGGGGCTCGGTTTCATCGGCAATCGGTGCGCCGAAGGACTGGCCCCTGGCGAGCCCCAGCCTGCCGAAGACGGCAGGCGTCGAGACCGCCACCATGGGATTGACGAGAAAGGCCTGCCACGGCCCCAGCCCGCCAATGGGCGTGAGGCGCTCTCCCACCCCCTGCATGCGGCAGGTGATGCCGGCGAGGCAGACCGGCACGTCAGCGCCGATGGCAAGCCCCGCCGCGGTGATGCCGCCATCGATCTCCGTAACGCCTGCGAGCCGCAGAAAACCCCTGAGGGCCGCGGCGGCATTGGCGGACCCGCCGCCGATGCCTGAGGCCACGGGAAGGTTCTTGGTGAGCGTGACGGCCACGGGCGGCAGGGTGAGGCCGCGGCCTGCGGCGATGGCCACCGCTGCCTCCCAGGCTTTCGAGATGATGTTCCCGGCCTGGGCCGGAAGTGCCGCCGCGAAGGGACCATCGGCGGTGACGGTGAATTCGGCGGCGGGCGTGAAGCGCAGCGTATCGCCGACGTCGGCGAAGGCGACGATCGAATCGAGATCGTGATAGCCGTCCGCCCGGCGGCCCAGCACATGCAGCGCGAGATTGACCTTGGCCGGCGCGAAGAGGCTGAAGGGCTGGAAGCCCGCCTCAGCCGTTGGACTGGCCGGCGGCATTCTGGGCGGGCGTCACCGGGGTTTCCTCAGGCAGCCCGTTCTTGATCTTGTCCTCGATGCGCTTGAGGTCAGCGGGCTCCGGCTTGTTGTCGCGCGCGTGCTGCCACTGGAAGCGCGCCTCCAGCTTGCGCCCGACGCGCCAGTAGGCATCGCCCAGGTGCTCCGCGATGATGGGATCGGCGGGCAGGAGTTCCACCGCGCGCTCGATGTGGGTCACCGCCTGCTCATAGTCGCCTAGCTGGTAATAGGCCCAGCCGAGGCTGTCGATGATGTAGCCGTCATTGGGCTTCAGCTCCACCGCCCGCTTCACCATCTCCATGGCTTCCGGCAGGTTGATCTTCTTCTCGATCATCGAGTAGCCGAGATAGTTGAGGACACTCGCCTCGTCGGGCGAGAGTTCGAGCGCGCGGCGGAAGCGCTGCTCGGCGATGTCCCACTCCTTCAGCCGCTCATGCGCGATGCCGTCGTAGTAGTAGACGCGCCAGTGGCCCTGCACGGGCTCGGTGATGAGCGCGATCGCATTATCATAGACCTTGGCGGCGTTGGCGAAGTCCTGGTTGCTGCGATAGAGGTTGCCCAGCGTGACGACCGCGTCGTAGTTCTTCGGCTCGCGCGCGATGAGCTGCTTCAGCTTGTCCAGCGCCTCGTCCTTGCGCTCCAGGCGCTGCAGACTGACAGCGATCTCCATCTCGGCATTGGAGCGGAGCGGCGAGCCCTCCGGCACCTGGGAATAGGCCTCGATCGCCTTGTCGTAGCGGCGCATGTCCTCGTAGGTGTCGCCCAGCAGCGTGAACATCACCGGCTTGTCGGAGCCGAAGGTCAGGGCAAGCCGCGTGTAGAGAAGCGCGACGTCGATGCTCTGCTCGTCCGTCATCGAGGTGGCGAGCGAGAACAGCGCTTCGGCCGCACCCGCACCGGGCGAGGCGACGAAGGGCTCGGGCTTCGCATTGCCGAGGCTGCTCTCAAGGGCTGCGAGGATCAGCGGATTCTCGTCGGCTTCGAGGAAGCTGCGGTAGATCTTCTGGGCCTCGGCGGCGCGCCCGTTGCGCTCCAGGAAGTTGCCATAGGCCTGCACCACGCGGAGCGAGTTGCCCGCCTCCTCATAGGCCTTGCGGTAGGAGGCTTCGGCGCGGATGGCATTGCCGAGGTAGTCGGCGATGAGGCCGGCATGGAACGACTTGAAGTTGGCGAAGCTCTCGTTGCTGTCGAGCCGGTCCAGCGCCTTCAGCGCATCGTTGAGATCGCCCTGGCCCGCATAGGACCAGGCGATGAGCAGCGTGGAGGTGAGCTCGCCCACCGGCGTGTAGGCCGCCTGCTCCAGATGCTTGCGCGCGGCGTCATAGCGGCGCTCGCGGAAATCCTTGAGGCCGAGCACGATCCGCGCCATGCGCTGCTGGCTGTTGAACTTCAGGACCTCGGTGGCCAGACCCTCGGCCTCGGAGAGATTGCCCTCCGAGAGTTCGAGCACGAAGATCTTCTCGGTCAGCAGGGGATTGCCGGCATCCCACTTCAGCACCTCGCTCAGATAGTCAGAGGCGAGGTCGTTGTCGCGGAACTTCGCCGCCGAGCGCCCCGCCAGGTAGCTGCCGGAGGGCGAGGCCTCCGGCTTCTCATAGGCGGCGGCGGGGGCGGCGGCCGGAAGGGCCGCGACCGGCGCCAGAAGCAGTGCGGAAAGGGCCGTGCGCAGGAGGAGTGCCGTCATCATGTTCCATTTCAAGCAAGGGGCGGCCATGCGCCGCCCTGAACGAGGCGTTGAGTCTCCCCGCAGAATGCGGTGTTTTTGGGATGGCTGCAACTGCCGGAGCGCCGCCCCGCTGCCCCTCACATGTTGGGGTAGTTCGGGCCTTCCCCGCCCTGCGGCACCACCCAGTTGATGTTCTGCGCCGGATCCTTGATGTCGCAGGTCTTGCAGTGCACGCAGTTCTGGTGATTGATCTGGAAGCGCGGCACCTGGCCCTCCTCCATCACCACCTCGTAGACGCCGGCCGGGCAATAGCGCTGGGCGGGCTCGGCATAGATGGGGAGGTTCTCGCCGATGGGAATCTCCGGGTTCTTCAGCTGCAGGTGGACCTTCTGGTCCTCCTCGTGGTTGGTGCCGGAGAAGGCCAGGTTGGTGAGTCGGTCGAAGGAGATGACGCCATCGGGCTTGGGATAGGCGATGGGGGTCGATTCGGCGGCGGGCTTCAGCGTGGCGTGGTCGGGCTTGCCGTGCTTCCAGGTGCCGAGGCCTCCGCCGAAGAGCTGGTTCAGCCACATGTCGAGGCCGCCCAGCGCCAGGCCGCCGACGAGGCCGAGCTTCGACCACATGGGCTTGACGTTCTTGACCCGCTTCAGGTCCTCATAGACCCAGGAATTCTCGTAGGCCCGCTCATACTCGGCAAGCTCGTCGCCCTGGCGGCCGGCGGCGATGGCGCGCGCCGCCGCCTCGGCGGCCAGCATGCCGGTCTTCATGGCATTGTGAGAGCCCTTGATGCGCGGCACATTGACGAAGCCCGCCGAGCAACCGATGAGGGCGCCGCCCGGGAAGGCGAGCTTCGGCACAGACTGGAGGCCGCCCTCGGTGATGGCCCTGGCGCCATAGGCCACGCGCCGCCCGCCCCGCAGCACCGGCTCGATCAGCGGATGGTGCTTGAAGCGCTGGAATTCCATGTAGGGGTAGAGATAGGGGTTCTCGTAGTTGAGATGCACCACGAGGCCGATCGAGACCAGATTGTCCTCGAGGTGGTACATGAAGCTGCCGCCGCCGGTCTTGGCGCCCAGGGGCCAGCCCATGGTGTGGGTGACCTGGCCCTGGCGGTGGTTCTCCGGGCGCACCTCCCAGAGCTCCTTCATGCCGATCCCGTATTTCTGCGGCTCGCGGTCCTTCGCGAGGTCGAAGGTGCGGATGATCTCCTTGGCCAGCGAGCCGCGGGCACCCTCGGCGATCAGCACATACTTGCCGAGAAGCTCCATGCCCGGCTGGAAATCGGGCTTGTGCTTGCCGTCCTTTCCGATCCCCATGACGCCCGCGACCACGCCGCGGACCGAGCCGTCCGGCCGGTAGAGCACCTCGGAGCAGGCAAAGCCCGGATAGATCTCGACGCCCAGGCCCTCCGCCTGCTGGGCCAGCCAGCGGCAGACGTTGCCGAGCGAGACGGCATAGTTGCCGTGATTGTCCATGAGCGGCGGCATCAGCGCATTGGGGAGCCTGAGCGAGCCCTGCGGGCCCAGCACGAAGAACCGGTCCTCGGTGACGGGCGTGTTGAGGGGCGCGCCCTTCGCCTTCCAGTCCGGGATCAGCTCGTTGAGGGCTATTGGATCGATCACCGCGCCGGACAGGATGTGGGCGCCGACCTCGGAGCCCGTCTCGAGCAGGCAGACCGACAGCTCGGGCGAGAGCTGTTTGAGCCGTATCGCCGCAGCCAGCCCCGCCGGGCCAGCCCCCACGATCACGACGTCATACTCCATCG
>JADCDC010000060.1 GCA_020252385.1 Aestuariivirga sp. | reverse complement strand
TTCGGCCGCAACGCCCAGCACGCTCCCGGCATTGGCCGACCAGGCGATCTCGTCGCCGGCGATGCTCCAGCAATAGGCGGCAAGGCCTGCCGCCTCCATCGCGCCCGCGAGGGGGTCATCGCGCTCCTCGCCTTCGGCATCCGTCGCGGCCTCGCCCTCGGTCACCCCTTGCTCCCTCGCCTTGCGGTAGAGCTGATCTTGAATCAGGGCGATGAATACAACCTTAAGGCAATATCCTGGCCGTCAGTATCCTAGGGCGAAGCCATCCTTGCGCGGGTCCGAGCCGCCGATGAGCATGCCGCGGGCGCGGTCAATGGCGATGGCCTGCCCGCCGCCCAGGGGCCCCGCGGCCTCCAGCACATGGCCGCGCCGCTCCAGCCCCGCGCGCACATGCTCCGGAACGCCGCTTTCGACCCGCAGCTTGCCGCGAAGCGGGAAGTAGCGCGGCCAGTCGATCGCCTCCTGCGGATCCATTCCGTGCACATATCGGTTCACCGCCACCGTCACATGGCCCATCGGCTGGTAGTCGCCCCCCATGACGCCATAGCTCATGTCGATCTCGCCGTCCTTGCGGACCATGGCGGGGATGATGGTGTGGAGCGGCCGCTTGCCCGGTCCGATGCAATTGGGGTGGGCGGGGTCCGCCACGAAACAGGCGCCGCGGTTCTGGAGCGCGATGCCGGTCTTCTCCGTCACGATGCAGGAGCCGAAGCCGTCATAGACCGAGTTGATGAAGGACACCGCCAGCCGCTTCTCGTCCACGACGCTCAGGTAGATGGTGTCGGAGGTCCGCATCGCGGTCTGGATGTCGAGTGCGCGGTCCAAGTCGATCAGGCTTGCGAGCCTCTTGGCCGTGCGGTCGGAGAGCAAGTCCTCCACCGGCACCTCGGCGAAACCGGGGTCCGCGATATGCCGGTTGCGGAGCTCCCAGGCGAGCTTCATCGCCTCGATCTCGAGATGGTGGCGCTCGGCCGAGTCGGGCGCATGGCGGGAGAGGCCCATCTGCGCGAGCACGTTGAAGGCGATGAGTGCTGTCAGCCCCTGTCCCGATGGCGGGATCTCCAGGATCTCGTGCCCCATGAAGCGGGCCGAGATCGGCTTCACCCAGGTCGATTCATGCCGCGCCAGATCCTCCATGGTCAGAAGCGATCCGAGCGCCCGCGCGGTCGCGATGATGTCCTCGGCGATCGCCCCCTTGTAGAAGGCGTCGCGCCCCTCGCGGCCGATCAGCGCCATGCTGTCCGCCAGCGCCGGGTAGGCCATGGTCTCGCCCACCCCCGGTGCGCGCCCGTCCTTCAGGTAATGGACGCGCCCGCCCGCATCGGCCGCGAGGGAGGGGGCATCCTCCGGCCAGTCCACGGCGACCCGCGGTGTTACCGGCACACCCTCGCGCGCCAGGCGGATGGCGGGCTTCAGCGCCTCGGCGAGGTCCATGGTGCCGAAGCGCTTCAAGAGCTGGTCCCAGCCGTCGATGGCGCCCGGCACGGTCACCGCATGGATGGAACGAAGCGGAATTTCGGTCAATCCGGAGGCGCTCAGCCATTCGGCATCCGCCGCCAGTGCCGCGCGCCCGCTGGCATTGAGGCCCGAGACCTTGCCGTCGGGCGTGCCGACGAGGGCAAAGCAGTCGCCGCCGATCCCGGTCATGGCGGGCTCGACGACACACAGCACGGCGGAGGCGACGACGGCGGCATCCGCCGCGTTGCCGCCGGCCCTCAGCGTGTCGATTGCCGCCAGCGTGGCGAGCGGGGCAGAGGTGGCTGCCATGCCGCGCGCGCCATAGGCGGCGGAGCGGCCGGGTCGGTCGAAGCTGCGCATGTCGTCAGGATCCCGAAAGCGATGTGGTCCAATGCTGTTGGCGCGTCCTGGAGGAAAACCTCCGAGAAGCGTCGCAAAAGGGATGACACGCGGCGAAGCCCTGTTGCAAGAAGCATCCCGCCCATGCCGGGACCCGGAGCGCCGGCGGCCGGAAGAAGCTATCGACATTTCCCGTGAGTAATGTATTTTTACTGACGGGAAAACTCTCCAGATCACAGAAGGGGAAATGGAATGTCCACGGTGAAGAGCGATATCGAGATTGCGCGCGAGGCGAAGATGAAGCCGATCATGGAGATCGGCAAGCGCCTCGGCATCCCCGAGCAGGACCTGATCCCCTACGGCCACACCAAGGCCAAGGTGTCGCTCTCCTACATCGACAGCCTGAAGTCCAAGCCCAACGGCAAGCTGATCCTCGTCACCGCCATCAACCCCACGCCCGCGGGCGAGGGCAAGACCACCACCACGGTGGGCCTCGGCGACGGCCTCAACCGCATCGGAAAGAAGGCGATGGTGGCGCTGCGCGAACCCTCGCTCGGCCCTTGCTTCGGCATGAAGGGTGGTGCGGCCGGCGGCGGCTATGCCCAGATCGTGCCGATGGAGGACATCAACCTGCACTTCACGGGTGACTTCCACGCCATCACCTCGGCGCACAACCTGCTCTCGGCGATGATCGACAATCACATCTACTGGGGCAACGAGCTGGGCATCGACACCCGCCGCGTCGCCTGGCGCCGGGTCATGGACATGAACGACCGCGCACTGCGCGAGATCGTCTGCTCGCTGGGTGGCGTTGCCAACGGCTATCCGCGGGAAGCCGGCTTCGACATCACGGTGGCCTCCGAGATCATGGCGATCCTCTGCCTCTCGACCTCGATCGCTGATCTCGAGCGCCGCATCGGCCAGATCGTCGTCGGCTACAAGAAGGACAAGTCGCCGGTGCTGGCCAAGGACCTCAAGGCGCCGGGCGCCATGGTGGTGCTCCTGAAGGATGCCCTCCAGCCCAACCTCGTCCAGACGCTGGAGAACAACCCGGCCTTCGTGCATGGCGGCCCCTTCGCCAACATCGCGCATGGCTGCAACTCGGTGATGGCCACGCAGTCGGCGCTGAAGCTCGCCGACTATGTCGTCACCGAAGCGGGCTTCGGCGCGGACCTCGGTGCCGAGAAGTTCTTCGACATCAAGTGCCGCAAGGCGGGCCTGTCGCCCGCCGCGACCGTCATCGTCGCTACCGTCCGTGCACTGAAGATGCATGGCGGGGCCGCGAAGGACGAGCTCAAGACCGAGAACGTCGAGGTGTTGAAGAAGGGCCTCGCCAACCTCGGCCGCCACATCGAGAACGTGAAGAAGTTCGGTGTCCCCATCGCGGTCGCCATCAACCACTTCATCTCGGACACCGATGCCGAGGTGTAGGCTGTCATCGACTATTGCCGCACCCATGGCGTCGAGGCCTTCCGCTGCACCCACTGGGCCGAGGGCGGCAAGGGCACGGAGGCACTCGCCCATCACGTCGCCTCGCTGGCCGACAAGGGCACGGCCCAGTTCAAGCCGATCTATGACGAGGGTGTGTCGCTGTTCGACAAGGTCAAGACCATCGCCCGGGAGATCTACCGCGCCGATGACGTGGTGGCCGACAAGTCGGTCCGGGACCAGCTCAAGGCCTGGGAGGCCGCGGGCTACGGCAAGTTCCCGATCTGCATGGCGAAGACCCAGTATTCCTTCTCGACCGACCCGAACCTCAAGGGTGCGCCCATCAACCACGTGGTGCCGATCCGCGAGGTGAGGCTCTCCGCGGGTGCGGAGTTCATCGTGGTCATCTGCGGTGACATCATGACCATGCCGGGCCTGCCGAAGGTGCCCTCGGCCGAAGTCATCGGGCTTGACGAGAAGGGCCAGATCGCCGGCCTGTTCTGAGGCAGCGCCATTCCATTCCGATCGGGGCCCGGGGCGCTTGCCGCGGGCCCTTTCGTTTGGCAAATAAGCTCCATGTCACGCACCGATACCGAACGTCTCGTCGAACGCTACTTCGCCTGTTTCAACGCCGGCGACCGCGAGGGCATGATCGCCTGCCTCGCGCCCGATGTCCGCCATGACGTGAATGAGGGCGGGCAGCGCGTGGGGCATGAGAAGTTCCGCGCCTTCATGCAGCACATGGACCGCTGCTACCGCGAGACCCTGACGGATGTCACCATCATGAGCAACGCCGACGGCAGCCGTGCCGCGGCCGAATTCATCGTGAACGGCACCTACATCGCCACCGACGACGGACTGCCGGACGCGCGCGGCCAGCGCTACGTTCTGCCCGGCGGCACCTTCCTCGAGATCGGGCAGGGCCGCATCGTGAGGCTCACCACCTACTATAACCTCAAGCACTGGATCGCCCTGGTCAGCGCATGATCCGTGTCGAGCCGCTCTCGGGTGCTGGCCTGGCGCGCCATCTCGATGGGCTTGCGGGTCTGCGCATCCGCGTCTTCCGCGACTATCCCTATCTCTATGACGGCGATCCCGCCTACGAAGCCTGGTATCTCGAGGACTTCGCCAGGGCGGAGGGTGCGGTGGTGATCGCGGCCCTCGAAGGCGACCGCCTCGTGGGGGCTGCCACGGCCTCGCCCATGCGCGCCCAGAAGCAGGAGTTCAGGGATCCGCTCGGCGATCTGGCGGAGGGGCTCTACTATTTCGGGGAATCCGTTCTCCTCCCCGAATATCGTGGGCAAGGAATCGGCCATCGCTTCTTTGATGCGCGCGAGGCCGCCGCGCGGGACCAGGGCTTTGCCCTCACCGGCTTCTATTCGGTGATCCGGCCGGCCGATCATCCGCTGAAGCCACCCGATTATTCGCCGCTGTGGAGCTTCTGGCAGAAGCGCGGCTATGCCCCGCTCGCCAATGTGGAGGCGCACTTCCCGTGGAAGGAGATCGGCGAGGCGGAGGAAACGGCGCATCCCATGCAGTTCTGGCTGCGGGGTTCAGCCTAGGTCCCGTTTTCGCGACTCCTTCTGCAACACCTGCACGACGCGGGTGAAATTCTGCATCAACTGCTGCGCCGTATGCGCGTCCGCCGTGCGTTGCAGGGCCTTCTCCATGCAGGTGAGCCAGGCGCTTGCCTCCCGGGGCCCGATCCTCAGATGCGCGTGCATCTGCTTCACGTTCGAATGGTAGAACTGCTCGACATAGAGCTGCGGCCCGCCGAGGAAGCCTGAAAGGAACAGGAACTGTGCCTCGCGCGCATGGGCCAAGCCCGCTTCCCTGATCATGGAGGACGCGGAGCGGCGCGCCTTCGGGATCCGATTCGACGATGTCGTAGAAGGTCTCGACCAGCTGCCGTACGCCATCAGCGCGGCCGAGCCGGTCATAGGGAGATGCAGCCATATGTTCATGCTAGCGCCCTTCTGCCCAAATTGGCAGCAGAACCGGCGGCTTCGACCATCCATTCTGCATGGCGATGCGGCAGTGCAGCATGATGAACAGGCAGTTAACCCCTTGGTCTGGATCAGTAAAAGGAGCCATGCATAATTTGCAGTTCTCGTTTTGCTGCGGCGCACCTAGATTAGGAGATGCAAAAAGCAACCAAAGACCGTCAATCCAAGGGGAATGACAATGTTCGAAGTCCTGAAGTCCCGCTACTCCACCTGGAAGCGCTACACGCGCACCCTCCAGGAGCTCGAGAGCCTCTCCAACCGTGAACTCGCCGATCTCGGCATCTCGCGCGTCGACATTCCGCGCCTGGCCCGGGAGGCCGCCCGCTCGTGACCCACGCTCCGCGGGGCCTGTTCGACAGGCTGGCCCGCAGCCGGAAGCTCAAGGCCTACCGGCAGATCCGGGCCGCAGCCGAAGCCCTCTCCGACGCCGACCTCGCCGACATGGGGCTGAAACGATACCAGCTCGGCCACGTGGCCCGCGTCCGGGCCTTCCGAGGCTGAAACAAGCAAACCCGCCGGGCTGACCCGGCGGGTTTTTTCGGGTTTGCCGTCACCCCCGCCTTCGCTGGCATGACGCCATGGTGGATTGAACGCCTCCCTCGAGCCCGTCACCCCAGCGAAAGCTGGGGTCCAGCTTCGCCGTCCCCAAGCTGGATGCCAGCCTTCGCTGGCATGACGCCCATGTAGGATTGGACGCTTTCCTCGACCCGTCACCCCAGCGAAAGCTGGGGTCCAGCTTTGCTGGCAAGAAGCTCGATGCCAGCTTTCGGTGGCACAACGGGGCCGAGTCATGTATGACGTAACGTCATGCGCGCCGAGAAGCAGCCCGCGGTCTATATGGTCGCCAATCGCTACAGGGGCACGATCTACATCGGCGTCACGAGTGAACTCTGGACGCGCGTTTGCTCTCACAAGAACGGCACGACGCCTGGCTTCACTTCCATCTACAAAGCAAACCGCCTCATCTGGTACGAGCATCGCCAGACGATGGAATCGGCCATTCGCCGCGAGAAGCAGCTGAAGGCATGGAAGCGTGACTGGAAGATCGAGCTGATTGAAAAGATGAACTCCGATTGGCGGGACCTGCATGAGGAAATTGACTTGCTGGCCACGCTGGTTTCCGACTGATGGGCCGCGCGCAAGTCCACCAAAGCTGGACCCCAGCTTTCGCTGGGGTGACGGCTGAAAGGGTGTTCCTCCGATCCTGCCCAACGTCGCGGCAATCCGCGCATGTGATCTTGGTTGCGAGTCCTTTTCCACTGTGATAGCCAACGCGCGCGGCGGGGCGGGGGTCCCGGCCCGTGGGTGTGCCCTCGTGCATGCCGGTCTCCCAGAAATTCAAGCGGTTGGGCGCCTTCCTTGAACGGGCGCGAGGCCGCGAAAACCGAATGAAAGACGGATCGTGGCGACCACAGATCAGACAGTTTCCGGAGTTCCGGGCCGCTATGCCAGCGCCCTCTTCGAACTCGCGCGCGAGGAGAAGGCCACCGAGGAGGTGGGCCGCCAGCTCAACAGCTTCCAGTCCGCCATCGACCAGTCGGATGACCTGAAGCGCGTCGTCCGCTCGCCGGTGTTCTCCGCCGAGGACCAGGTCGCGGCGATGACCGCCATCGCCGGCCAGCTCGGCATTTCCGGCACGGCGCTGAATTTCCTGAAGCTCGCCGCCAGGAACCGGCGCCTCTCGGCACTCCCCGACATGATCAAGGCCTATGGCACGCTGCTCGCCACCTCGAAGGGCGAGATCGCGGGCGAGGTCACCTCGGCCGAACCGCTCTCGGCCCAGCAGCTCGACGACCTCAAGGCCGCGCTCAAGTCCGCGCTCGGCCGCGACGTCGCACTTTCAACCCGGGTCGACAGCTCGATCCTCGGCGGCCTCATCGTGAAGGTGGGCTCCCGCATGATGGACAACTCGCTCAAGACCAAGCTCCAGTCTCTCAAGATCGCCATGAAGGGAACCGCCTGATGGACATTCGCGCCGCCGAAATCTCCGCAATTCTCAAGAAGCAGATCAAGGACTTCGGCAAGGAAGCCCAGGTCTCCGAAATCGGCCAGGTGCTGTCCGTCGGTGACGGCATCGCCCGCGTCTACGGCCTCGACAACGTTCAGGCCGGCGAGATGGTGGAGTTCGCCAACGGTCTGAAGGGCATGGCCCTCAACCTCGAGACCGACAACGTCGGCGTCGTGATCTTCGGTTCCGACCGCGAGATCAAGGAAGGCGACACCGTCAAGCGCACCGGCAACATCGTCGAAGTGCCGGTCGGCAAGGAGCTCCTCGGCCGCGTCGTCGACCCGCTCGGCAACCCGATCGACGGCAAGGGCCCGATCAAGTCCACGGAATTCCGCCGCGTGGACGTGAAGGCGCCTGGCATCATTCCGAGAAAGTCGGTGCATGAGCCGATGTCGACGGGCCTCAAGGCCGTCGATGCGCTGATCCCGATCGGCCGCGGCCAGCGCGAACTCGTCATCGGCGACCGCCAGACCGGCAAGACCGCCATCATCCTCGACACCATCCTGAACCAGAAGCCCATCCACATCGCCGGCCCCGAGAAGGACAAGCTGTATTGCGTCTACGTCGCCTGCGGCCAGAAGCGCTCGACGGTTGCGCAGTTCGTCAAGGTGCTGGAGGACAACGGCGCCCTCGAATACTCGATCATCGTCGCCGCCACGGCGTCCGATCCCGCACCGCTGCAGTATCTCGCTCCCTTCGCCGGCTGCACCATGGGCGAATACTTCCGCGACAACGGCATGCATGCCCTCATCGCCTATGACGACCTCTCGAAGCAGGCCGTCGCCTACCGCCAGATGTCGCTGCTGCTCCGCCGTCCGCCGGGCCGCGAAGCCTATCCGGGCGACGTGTTCTATCTCCACTCCCGCCTCCTGGAGCGCGCCGCGAAGCTCAATGACAGCCAGGGCGCCGGTTCGCTGACAGCCCTTCCCGTCATCGAGACGCAGGCCAACGACGTCTCTGCCTATATCCCCACCAACGTCATCTCGATCACCGACGGCCAGATCTTCCTCGAGACCGACCTCTTCTACCAGGGCATCCGCCCGGCGGTGAACGTCGGCCTCTCGGTGTCGCGCGTCGGCTCCGCCGCGCAGACCAAGGCGATGAAGCAGGTGGCAGGCAAGATCAAGGGCGAGCTGGCGCAGTACCGCGAAATGGCGGCCTTCGCGCAGTTCGGCTCCGACCTCGACGCCTCGACGCAGAAGCTCCTGAACCGCGGCGCGCGCCTCACCGAACTCCTGAAGCAGGCGCAGTTCTCGCCGATGAAGACGGAAGAGCAGGTTGTTTCGATTTATGCCGGCGTCAACGGCTATCTCGACCCGCTGCCCGTGGGCAAGATCAAGTCCTTCGAGGAAGGCCTCCTGCGCTTCATGCGTGACAAGCATTCCGATGTCCTCGAGGCGATCCGCACCGAGAAGGCGATCTCGGATGTCACCATGCCGAAGCTCAAGGCGGCGGTCGAAGCCTTCGCCAAGTCCTTCGCCTGATAAGGGGCCGAGATGCCAAGTCTCAAGGACCTACGCAATCGCATCACCTCGGTGAAGGCCACGCGCAAGATCACCAAGGCGATGCAGATGGTGGCCGCGGCCAAGCTCCGCCGCGCCCAGGAAGCCGCCGTCGCCGCGCGCCCCTATTCGGAGCGCATGTCCTCGGTCATCGGCAACCTCGCCGCCGCGATGGAGGGCAAGGCCGGTGCGCCGACACTCCTCACCGGCACCGGCTTCGACGAGACGCACCTGCTGATCGTGGCGACCGCCGAGCGCGGCCTCTGCGGCGGCTTTAATTCGTCGATCGCCAAGATGGCGCGCGAACACGCCGACCGCCTTCTCGCGCAGGGAAAGACGGTGAAGATCTTCACCGTCGGCAAGAAGGGCAATGACGCGCTGAAGCGGGTCTACGGCAAGTACATCGTGGAGCACGTCGATTTCCGCAGCGTGAAGGCCATGTCGTTCAACGAGGCGCAGCTCGTGGCGAACAAGGTCCTCAACATGTTCCACAACGGCGATTTCGACGTGGCGACCCTGTTCTTCTCCGAGTTCAAGTCGGTGATCTCGCAGAAGCCCACGGCACTCCGCCTCATCCCGGCGGATGTCTCGGGCGGCAAGCCCGCCGATCTCGGCGGCGCCGTCTATGAGGCGGAACCGGAAGAGGGCGAGATCCTGGCCGATCTCCTGCCGCGCAACATCGCGGTGCAGGTGTTCCGTGGCCTGCTCGAGAACGCGGCATCCGAGCAAGGCGCCCGCATGAGCGCCATGGACAACGCCACGCGCAACGCCGGCGACATGATCAACAAGCTGTCGATCAAGTACAACCGCCAGCGCCAGGCGCAGATCACCAAGGAACTCATCGAAATCATTTCGGGTGCCGAGGCACTCTAACGCGAATACGGGAAGGATCAGACACATGGCAAACAGCGAGGCCGCAGTCGGCCGCATCACCCAGGTCACCGGCGCCGTCGTGGACGTCGCCTTCGATGGCGGCCTGCCGGAAATCCTGAACGCGCTCGAGACCGACAATGGCGGCAACCGCCTCGTCCTCGAGGTTGCGCAGCACCTGGGCGAGAACACCGTGCGCACCATCGCCATGGACTCGACCGAGGGCCTGGTGCGCGGCCAGCCCGTCACCAACACCGGCGCTCCCATCACCGTTCCGGTGGGCAACGAGACGCTGGGCCGAATCATGAACGTGATCGGCGAACCGGTTGACGAAGCAGGCCCGATCGGCGCCAAGTCGCGCCGCGCCATCCACCAGGCAGCACCCGAATTCGTCGAGCAGTCGACGGCGGCCGAAATCCTCGTCACCGGCATCAAGGTCGTGGATCTTCTGGCGCCTTACGCCAAGGGCGGCAAGATCGGCCTGTTCGGTGGCGCCGGCGTCGGCAAGACCGTGCTCATCATGGAACTCATCAACAACATCGCCAAGACGCACGGTGGTTATTCCGTATTCGCCGGCGTGGGCGAGCGCACGCGTGAAGGCAACGACCTCTATCACGAGATGATGGAGTCGGGCGTCAACAAGAACCCGAAGGAAGGCTCCGTCGCTGGTTCCAAGGCCGCCCTCGTCTATGGCCAGATGAACGAGCCGCCGGGTGCGCGCGCCCGCGTGGCCTTGACCGGCCTCACGGTCGCCGAGCATTTCCGCGACCAGGGCCAGGACGTGCTGTTCTTTGTCGACAACATCTTCCGCTTCACCCAGGCGGGTTCGGAAGTGTCGGCTCTCCTTGGCCGCATTCCCTCGGCCGTGGGCTATCAGCCCACACTGGCCACCGACATGGGCCAGATGCAGGAGCGCATCACGACGACGACCAAGGGCTCGATCACCTCGGTGCAGGCCATCTACGTGCCCGCCGACGACTTGACCGACCCGGCCCCCGCCACCTCGTTCTCGCACTTGGACGCCACGACCGTGCTGTCGCGCCAGATCGCCGAACTCGGGATTTTCCCGGCCGTCGACCCGCTCGACTCGACCTCGCGCATGCTCGACCCGCGCGTGATCGGCGAAGAGCACTACCAGACCGCCCGCGACGTGCAGAAGGTGCTGCAGAGCTACAAGTCGCTGCAGGACATCATCGCCATTCTCGGCATGGACGAATTGTCGGAAGAAGACAAACTCGTCGTGGCGCGCGCGCGCAAGATCCAGCGCTTCCTTTCGCAGCCCTTCCATGTCGCCGAGGTCTTCACGGGCACGCCGGGCGTGCTGGTGAAGCTCGAGGACT
>JADCDC010000006.1 GCA_020252385.1 Aestuariivirga sp. | reverse complement strand
TGACGCTCACCGCCGTGATCGAGGAGGTCTCGATCAGCCATCCGCACGGCATGATGCTGCTCACCTTCGAGGTCAGCATTTGGGAGATCACGCTCGCACCCCCCTCCCGCATGAATGCGCGCGGCGCCACGGCGGAGGTGGTGAAGAAGGGCGCCGAGGCCGTGATCTACGGCTATCCGAGGAAGGACGGCACGAAGGAGATCCGGGCCGAGTGGATCGAGATCGGCGGCACGCGCTACCAGCTGCGCTGAGCGATGGACTGGCTCTGGCTGGCCCTGCAGGAGTCGTGGCTCGGCGGCCTGGTGCGGCGCTCGGCCCTGCTCTACCCCGCCGCCAACATCCTCCACGTGTTGGGCGTCATGGGCTTCTTCGCCCTCGTCGCGGTGATGGACCTCGCCCTGCTCGGCGCGCTGAAGCCGGTGGCGCCGCGCCAGCTCGTCGCCCGGCTCCGGCCGATGGCACTTGGCCTGTTCCTGCTGGTGGCGGCGACCGGCCTCGTGCTCCTCGCACCCGAAGCCGCCGCGATTGCCGGCAATCCCGCCTTCCTGGCCAAGGGGGCGCTGCTGCTGCTGGCGCTCGCCAATGTCATCGCCAATACCCTGGCGCTGAGGCGGAGCGAGGCCGCGGCACGCCTCACCGCGGGCCTCTCGCTCCTCCTCTGGCTCGGCGTTGCCGCCCTGGGACGGCTCATCGCCTATGTGTGAGGGGAAACGCGCCCCGGCCACCGCCCCCCGCCAAAATCTTGCCGAGATTCCAAGTTCTAGCCATAAATTGTCGTATCCTGCATATTGTGGGTTACGACAATTCTGTAAATACGCCCGTCAAAGGGGCAAGCGAGGGGTTCGGTTGATGGGTGCTGCGATGAGGAACGGACGGCTGCTGGCCAGCCTGGCGGTCGTGGGACTGCTGGTGGCGGGCTGTGCCGCGGGCGGAACCGGTGGGTCCTCGACCGCCGTCGAGACCCCGGCGCCGCAGGGCCTCTCCGCCTCCGAGATCCGCACCACGCTCTCGGGCCGCAGCTGGCGCTTCAAGGGCCCGAACAACACCGGCACCACCCTCTATGCCGCCGACGGCACCTCGCTGGTCGAGGTCGATGGCAAGGGCACCACCAAGGGCAAGTGGACGACCAAGGACGGCCAGCTCTGCGAGAGCTTCGATCCCGCCCCCTGGCTCCCGGGCGGTGTGCCGATGAGCTGCTATCCCTTCGCGCGCGGCACGGCACCCGGCAGCTACCAGGCTGGCAAGGCCGTCTTCACGCAGGCGTCATAGGGGTTTAGCCCGCCGCCACATTTGGGCCACAGGCGCACCAAAGTCCTGCCGCGCCATCACGACATAGCCAATTCACTGCCGCTTGTTTTTGCTGGGTGAATTGATGCCGCTTTTGTCGCGCCGGACCGTGCTGCTGTCGCTCCTGGCCATGGGGACCCTGCCCAAGGCCGCCCGCGCCCAGACCGAACCGTTCCGCAACGAGGCGGACCCCTTCGGCGCCAGCCCGGACAGTTTCGGCGTCGACGAGCAGTATTTCGACCCTGCCCTCCTGCCCCCGCCCGAATCGCCCATCGACTTCCCGATCGAGGAAGTGCCGCTGCGCCGCATCCGCAAGAAGTTCCGCCGCCAGATGGTGGAGTTCGAGGGCACGGAAATGCCGGGCACCCTGGTGGTCGACCCCGATGCCCGCTTCCTCTACCACGTGCTGGCCTATGGCAAGGCGGTGCGCTACGGCGTGGGCGTCGGCCGCGCCGGTTTCGCCTGGGCGGGCGAGGCCCAGGTCGGCATGAAGCGGCGCTGGCCGCGCTGGGTGCCGCCGCGCGAGATGGTGGACCGCGACGAGCGCGCCCGCGAGTGGATCAACGGCCAGCCGGGCGGCCCCGACAACCCGCTGGGCGCCCGCGCCCTCTATCTCTACGCCAACGGACAGGATACGCTCTACCGCATCCATGGCACCAACGAGCCGCACTCGATCGGCAAGGCCATGTCATCGGGGTGCATCCGCATGCTGAACCAGGACATTGCCGAACTCTACGAACAGGTGATCGTGGGCACGCCCGTGATCGTGCGCGCCTCGCGCGGATCCTGAGCGTGGTCGCCGCCTCGGGCGTCAGCACCATCGGCTTCGACGCCGATGACACGCTGTGGCAGAACGAGACCTTCTTCCGCATGACGGAGCAGCGCTTCACCGAGCTGCTCTCGCCCCATGGCGAGCACCACGTGCTCTCGGCGAGGCTCCTCGAGGCGGAGCGCCGCAACCTCGCCTTCTACGGCTATGGCGTGAAGGGCTTCACCCTCTCGATGATCGAGACCGCTGTTGAGGTGACGAAGGGCGAGGTCGAGGCCTCGGTCATCGCCGAGATCCTGAGCTTCGGGCGCCAGATGCTGCAGAACCCGGTCGAGACCCTTCCGCAAGCGCGCGAGACGCTGGACGCGCTGGCCGGCCGCTACCGCATCCTCCTCATCACCAAGGGCGACCTCTTCGACCAGGAGCGCAAGCTGGCCCAGTCGGGGCTTGGCGACTATTTCGACGCGGTCGAGATCGTGAGCGAGAAGACAAGCCAGACCTATGAGCGCATCTTCGCGCGTCATGGCGACGGGGCGGCGCGCGCCGTGATGGTGGGCAATTCGCTGAAGTCCGATGTGGTGCCGGCGATCGCCGCCGGGGCCTATGGCGTGCACGTCCCGCATGAGCTGACCTGGGCCCTGGAGCACGAGGCAGCCCCCGAGGGCAACCCCAGGTTCCACCGCATCGGCACGCTGGGGGAGCTGCCGCCGCTCATCGGCCAAATCGCTTGAAGGCCCGTGCCGCCTGTGGCACATCGGGCAACCCTCGAGGAACGAGCCAGACCGTGACCGCACGATCCCTAGCCACCCTGACCGCCGCCATGCTGCTGGCCCTGACGCTGGCCGCCTGCAATGCGGGCGCTCCCAAGGGGGTGCGCATCACCAACAACGGCACCTCGGCCACCACCGACAAGACCCCCGTGCCGATCTCGGACTTCACCTCCGACCAGATCATCGCCGCGATCTCCGGCAAGACCTTCCAGTACACGCGGCCGGACGGCAATGGCTTCGTGACCTACAACGCCGACGGCACCTTCAGTTTCCAGGACGACGTGAAGGGCGGCGGCGATGGCCGCTGGACCGCCAAGGGCACCGAGTTCTGCGAGACCTGGGGCAAGGGCCCCACCGACTGCGGCGTGTTCAAGAACACCGGCGACGCCTACTTCGCCGCCAAGTCGCGCCTCGTCGAGATGAAGACGTAGCCTTCAGGCCGCGCGTCCTCCTCCTTTCCCCGCCCTTTCGTCATTGCCCGCCCCCGAGCGGGCAATCTTCTTTGG
>JADCDC010000599.1 GCA_020252385.1 Aestuariivirga sp. | reverse complement strand
TTCCGGCAGGATGTGGGAGGCCGCATCGGCCCCGATCGTCAGCTGGCCCTCCTCCAGCGTGCGCCCGCGCGACAGCAGTTCCAATGCCTCCGCCTCCGCCTCGAACTGCCGCTCGGCGATGGCGAAGAGCTTCCGCCCCATGCCGGTAAGCGTGACACCGGTGGGCGCGCGGGTGAAGAGCTGCACCCCATAGGTCTCCTCGAGCTTCCGGACATGGTCCGACACGGCGGGCTGGGTCAGCCCCAGCGCCTCCGCCGCGCGCGAGAAGCCGCCATGCACGGCGACGGCGTGAAAGGCCTTGAGCTGGGCGTGCCGCATATAGATTCCACTGATGGCAACCATAAGAACATACGATTTGACTGATAGGGGTCAAGTCGTCATTTTCAGGTCTCGCCATCGCTCGAGGACGCCCCCATGGACAAGATGCCCTACCGCTTCGACGGCCCGCCCGGCCAGGAAGACATGCCCTATCTGCTCACCCCCGGTCCGCTCACCACCTCGCGCACCGTCAAGGCCTCCATGCTGGCCGACTGGGGCTCGCGCGACATCGAGTTCCGCCGCGTCGTGGCCGAGATCCGCGAGGGCCTGCTCGATCTCGCAGGGTCCGAGGGCGAACATGAATGTGTCATCATGCAGGGCTCCGGCACCTTCGCCATCGAGGCAGCACTTGGCAGCTTCTGCCCCAAGGCGGAGGCGAAGACGCTGGTGGTCGCCAACGGCGCCTATGGCGACCGCGCCGCGGCGATCCTCGCCCGCCTCGGCCGCCCCGTCACCAAAATCGACAAGGGCGACAGCGCGGCCCCCAGTGCCGAGGATGTGGTGGCGGCCCTCGCCGCCGATCCCGCCATCAGCCATGTCTGGGTCATCCACTGCGAGACGACGTCCGGCATCGTCAACCCGATCGTGGAGATCGCGCAGGCCGTGAAGGCCCGCGGCAAGATCTGCATGGTCGATGCCATGTCCTCCTTCGGCGCCATCCCGCTCGACATGAAGGACGGCTTCGACGTCATGGTCTCCTCCTCCAACAAGTGCATCGAGGGGGTGCCCGGCTTCTCCTATGTGGTGGTGAAGCGCGACATGCTGATCGCCTCGAAGGGCATGAGCCACTCCGTCGTGCTCGATCTCTACGAGCAGTGGAAGGGGCTTGAGGCCAACGGCCAGTTCCGCTTCACCCCACCCACCCATGCGCTCGTCGCCTTCCACCAGGCGCTGAAGGAACATGCGGAGGAGGGCGGTGTTGCGGCGCGCGGCGCCCGCTACCGGCAGAACGCCGAGATACTCGTCAGGGGCATGCGCGAGATGGGCTTCTCGACACTCCTCTCCGACAATGAGGCGGGTCCCATCATCCAGACCTTCCTCACCCCGCGCGATCCCAACTTCGACTTCGAGCGCTTCTACGAGGACCTCCGCGTGCGCGGCTTCGCCATCTACCCCGGCAAGCTCACGAAGCGCCCCTCCTTCCGCATCGGCACCATCGGCAAGGTCGACGAAAAGGTCATGCGCGCCGCGCTCAAGGCGATCAGGGAGGTTCTGGCGGACATGGGCGTGAAGGATTTGAGCCCGCTGGATAGCTAGCCCACTTATCCCCCTCGCCCCCACGCAGTGGGGGAGAGGGAGGGGTGAGGGGGTGCCTGCCGCGCACACCGCTTCAGGCAGCCTGCATGCTGAACCGCCCCCTCACCCTGCCCTCTCCCCCTCAAAGGGGGGGGGAGAGGAATGAAAACCAAGAAACCGAGACCCGCATGACCCCCATCACCGTCAACGGCCGCAGCTACAACTGGCCCACAGCACCCCTCGTCGTCATCTGCTGCGACGGCAGCGAGCCTGCCTACATGGAGATCGCCATGGAGCAGGGCCTCATGCCGAACCTGCGGGCCATCATCGCCAAGGGCGAGAACCGGCGCGGCCTCTCCGTCATCCCGAGCTTCACCAACCCGAACAATCTCTCGATCGTCACCGGCAGGCCACCCGCCGTGCACGGCATCTGCGGCAACTATCTCATCGATCCCGCCACCGGGCAGGAGACCATGATGAACGATCCGAAGTGGCTCCGCGCCCCAACGATCTTCGAGGCCTTCCAGAAGGCCGGTGCGAAGATCGCCATGGTGACGGCCAAGGACAAGCTCCGCCTCCTCCTCGGCAAGGGCCTCGTCTTCGACGGCACGGCGGTCGCCTTCTCCTCCGAGAAGGCGGACAAGGTCACGCTGAAGGACAATGGCATCGCGGATGCATGCTCCCTCGTGGGCATGCCCGTGCCCGATGTCTATTCGGCTGAACTCTCGGAATTCGTCTTCGCCGCGGGCGTCAGGCTCCTCCGGCAGATGAAGCCGGACCTCATGTATCTTTCCACCACCGACTACGTGCAGCACAAATATGCGCCGGGCTCCGAGGGCGCCAACCGCTTCTACGCCATGATGGACAAATATCTTGGGCAGCTCGATGCCGAGGGCGCCATCATCGTCATCGTCGCCGACCACGGCATGAAGGACAAGCACCTCGCCAACGGCGAGCCGGACGTGCTCTATCTCCAGGACGTGCTCGATGCAAAGTTCGGCGCGGGAAAAACCAAGGTCATCCTGCCGATCACGGACCCTTATGTCGTCCATCACGGCGCATTGGGCAGCTTCGCCACCGTCTATGCCTATGGCCCGGAGGTGAAGGAGATCATGGCGGTGATTGTCGCGCAGGGCGGCATCGACGCCGTGCTGGACAAGGCGGAAGGCTGTGCGCGCTACGAATTGCCGGAGGACCGCATGGGCGACGTCATCGTCGTCTCCGGCGGCCCAAGGGGCTCCAGGGTGCTCGGCACCTCGCGCGACAAGCACGACCTCTCAGGCCTGAACGAGCCGCTCCGCTCGCATGGCGGCCTCACCGAGCAGGAGATCCCGGTCATCGCCAACCGCAAGTTCAAGGACGCGCCCGCGACGCTCAGGAACTTCGATGCCTTCGCGCTGGGCTGCAACCATATCGTGGAGAACTGACATGAACATCGCTGCAACCAAGCGCCCCGTCATCAGGGAATCCATGCGCATCGGTGGCCGCAAGGTCGATGCCGAGAACGTGGTTCCCGTGCACTATCCCTACACCAACGAGGTGATCGGCACCGTGCCCGCGGGCCGCGCCGAACATGCCGCCCAGGCCTTCGCCATCGCCAGGGCCTACAAGCCGAAGCTCACCCGCTACGAGCGCCAGCAGATCCTGTTCCGCACCGCCGAACTGATCCGTTCACGGAAGGACCAGCTCTCGGACCTCATCACCCTCGAGCTCGGCCTCTCCAAGAAGGACTCGCTCTACGAGGTGGGCCGCGCCTATGACGTCTATTCGCTGGCAGGCCAGCTCTGCATCATCGACGATGGCCAGATCTTCTCCTGCGACCTCACACCCCAGGGCAAGCCGCGCAAGATCTTCACCAAGCGAGAGCCCGTGGGCGTCATCTCCGCGATCACGCCCTTCAACCACCCGCTCAACATGGTCTCCCACAAGGTGGCGCCGGCAATCGCCACCAACAACTGCGTGGTGGCCAAGCCCACGGAGCTGACGCCGCTCACCTGCATCGCTTTGGCCGACATTCTCTATGAGGCAGGCCTGCCGCCCGAGATGTTCCAGGTCGTCACCGGCTGGCCGGACGAGATCGGCGAGGAGATGGTGACGAACCCCGACATCGACATCATCACCTTCACCGGCGGCGTGCGCGTCGGCAAGATCATCGCCGGCAAGGCGGGCTACAAGCGCGCCGCCCTCGAGCTCGGCGGCAATGATCCGCTCATCATCCTCGACGATCTCTCGGATTCGGACCTCGACAAGGCGGCGGAACTCGCCGTCGCCGGCGCCACCCGCAATTCCGGCCAGCGCTGCACCGCGGTGAAGCGCATCCTGGTGCAGGAGCGCATTGCCGACAAATTCGTGGAGAAGGTGCTCGCCAAGGCCAAGGCCATCACGTTCGGCGATCCGATGAACCCCGACACCGACCTCGGCACCGTCGTCCATGAACTGGCCGCGAAGACTTTCGAGGAGCGTGTCCACAAGGCGGCGGAGCAGGGGGCGAAGATCCTCTACAACCCCGGCCGCCAAGGGGCACTGCTGCCGCCCATCACGGTCGATTTCGTACCCCACCAGTCGGAGCTCGTCTTCGAGGAAACCTTCGGCCCCATCGTTCCCATCGTGCGCGTGCCCAACGACGACGCCGAGGTGATCCGCATCTCCAACTCCACACCCTTCGGCCTCTCCTCTGGCGTGTGCACCAACAATCTCTCGCGCATCACGCGGTTCATCGAGGGCCTCAACGTCGGCACCGTCAACATCTGGGAAGTGCCGGGCTACCGCATCGAGATGTCGCCCTTCGGCGGGATCAAGGATTCCGGCAATGGTGTAAAGGAGGGCGTCATGGAGGCCATGAAGTTCTTCACCAATGTGAAGACCTGGTCACTGCCCTGGCCGCAGTGAGGACCTAGTTGAGCCCAGGCACCGCCGTCATCGTCAACCTGCTGGGCGGCATCGCGTTGCTGCTGTGGGGTGTCCGCATGGTGCGCACCGGCGTCATGCGGGCCTGGGGCGACCGCCTCCGGAACTTCATCGAGCACCGCGTCGGAAACCGCGTCTCGGCCTTCCTGGCCGGCGGGCTCGCCACCGCCATCCTCGGCTCCGGCACGGCGATGACGCTGATCGTCACGGGCCTCGCCTCGGCGGGGGCGCTCAACACCGCCTTGGGCCTTGCCGTGCTGCTTGGCGCCGATGTGGGCTCGGCCATCGTCTCCGCCGTCTTCGCCTCGGGCTCGAGCTTCGCCCTCTGGGCATCGCCCATCCTGCTCTTCGTGGGCTATGTCGTCCATTCCTGGTCGAACGAGCTCCGCCCCCACAACACGGGCCGCGTGCTGATCGGCCTGGGGCTGATGCTCCTGTCACTCACCCTCATCCGCCAGGCTGCGGCACCGTTGAGCGAGGCGACGCTCTTCCACCAGGTGCTGGCGGCGGTGGGGCGCGAGCCTGTCCTCGCCTTCCTGATCGGCGCAGCGCTCACCTGGCTGTTCCATTCCTCGCTCGCCGTCATCCTGCTCGTCGCCTCCTTCCTGGTCAGCGGCAGCCTCGAGGTCGGGGGTGCTCTGGCCTTCATCCTCGGCATCAATTTCGGCGGCGGGCTCCCCGCCTTCACGGCCACGCTGGCAGAGCCCCCGGCGGCACGCCGCCTGCCGCTTGCCAACCTGCTCTGCCGCGGCCTCCTCGCCGTGCTGGCGCTCGCCGTCATCGAGCGCCTCGCGCCCCTGGTGGAGCGCCTGCCGCTGGGGCCGGTCGAAACCGCGGTGGCCTTCCATGCCGGCTTCAACATCCTCGTGGGCCTCGTCTTCCTGCCATTGACCGGCCCGGTGGCGCGGCTGATGGCGAGGCTCCTTCCCGAAAGCCCCGGCGATCGCGACCGGCTGGAGCGCCCGCGCTACCTCGATCCCAGGGCCGCCGTCACTCCCGCCGTGGCGCTCGCCAATGTGCTGCTCGAGACCGTACGCATGACGGAGCTTCTGGAGCGTATGTTCGACACCGCACTCGATGCGCTGCGTTCCGGTTCGATCGAGGCGCTGCGCCAGCTGAAGCCGATGGACGAGCGCCTCAACACCTATCAGACGCGGCTCCAGGCCTATCTCGCCGAACTCGCCCAGCAGCAGCTGACGCCGGAAGAGTCCCGCCGCGCGCTTGAGATGACGCTCTACGTCTCGAACCTCGAACACGCGGGCGACGTCATCCAGCTGAACCTCGCGGACCGCATCGAGGCCAAGCTCCGCGAAGCGATCTCCTTCACCGCAGACGAGATCGCCTCGCTCGACAATCTCTGCCGCATCATCCACGACAATCTGAAGCTCGCGACCGCGGTCCTCTCCTCGGGCGACGTCGAGGGGGCAAAGCGCCTCATCTCGCAGAAGGATGCCTTCCGCGAACTCCAGAACGAGGTGCTCGACAAGCATTTCAGCATCGGCGCGCGCGGCAAGGGCGAGGCGCTCAGGCGGAGCGCGCTCTACGTCGACATGATCCGCGATTTGAACCGCATCAACGCGCTCATCGTCTCGGCGGGCTACCCGATCGCCGACGCCGCGGGCTTGCTCCGCGGCTCGCGGCTCAGGCAGGATGGGGCATGAAGCTCATCCACCTCACCGATCTCCACCTCGTGGCGCCGGGCGAACGCCTGTGGGGCCTCGATCCCGCGGCCCGCCTCGATGCCGCGCTCGACGACATCGCCCGCCACCATGGGGATGCCGATCTCTGCGCCATCACCGGCGATCTTGCGGAGAGGGGCGAGGTTGCGGCCTATGAGTTCCTGAAGCAGCGCCTTGCGCGCTTTCCCGTCGAAACCCACCTGATGCTCGGCAACCATGACGACCGCGCCAGCTACCGCGCCGTGTTCGGCGGCTCCGGCCATGTGCAGCATGCGGTGGAGCGCGAGGACGCGCACCTCCTGTTCCTCGACACGCTGAAGGGCCCGCCATCCTCCGCCGGCCTCTATGACGCGCCGCGCCGCGCCTGGCTCGCGGCACAGCTGTCGCGCGCCGCCGGAGCACCGGTCTACCTCTTCATGCACCATCCGCCCTTCGACATCGGCCACCCCCTGATGGACCTGATCAAGCTCGAGGATGCGGAGGGTTTCGCCGCCTTGCTCAAGGGCCACGACATCCGGCACATCTTCTTCGGCCACGCCCACCGGCCGATCTCGGGCGTCTGGAACGGCATCGGCTTTTCAGCACTCCCCAGCCTCAACCACCAGCTTCCGCTGGTCGGCGGCGCGGTCCCGACCGTCTATTCCGACGAGCCCGCCATGTATGCGGTGGTGACGCTCACGCCCGGCATGACGCTGGTGCACGCCGACGCCTTCCTCGACCGCCGTCCGGCACGGATGCCCGAGGACGCGGAGCGGGGGAATTGGTTTTGACGATGTCAATCAGCAGCAGGCACGAGCCCGCCCTGTAGCACATCGTAGGAATAAAAGCAAGTAGGAATTTTAACCCCGCGCTAGGCCAGCCCCTCGGCCTTCAGCACCTGGCGGATCGAGGTCGCCGTCTTGTCGACGATCTCACCAAGTTCGGCCTCCGTCACATTGTAGGGCGGCGCCAGGATCACCACGTCGCCGTTGATCCCGTCGACGTTGCCGCCCACCGGATAGCAGATGAGGCCGTTCTGGAAGGCCTGCTGGCGCACCTTCATGAACAGCTTGCGCTCGCCGTCGAAGGGCTCTTTCGTCTCGTGGTCGGCGACGAGCTCGATCGCCTGGAAGAAACCCCGCCCGCGGATGTCGCCCACCGCCGCGATGTCGCTCATCGCCTCGCGCAGCATGGCGCGGAGGGTTCCCTCCATCCGGTGCACGCGCTCCACCAGCTGCTCGCGTTCGACGATCTTCTGGACGGCAACACCCGCCGCACAGCAGGCGGTGTGGCCGGTGAAGGTATGTCCCGTCATCGGCGCGCCGTGAAGCCCGTGGATCGCGTCCGCCACCTTGTCATTGTAGACCGCGGCCCCGAGAGGCAGGTAACCGGCGGCGAGGCCCTTGGCGACCGACATCACGTCGGGCTCCACGCCATCGAGTTCAAGCGCGCGCCACGCGCCGGAACGGCCCGCCCCGCACATCACCTCGTCGGAGATCATGATCACCCCGTACCTGTCGCAAATCTCGCGCACGCGCTTGGCGTAGCCCTTGGGGGCCGGCACGCAGCCTCCCGCCGCACCCACCACGGGCTCGAAGATGAAGGCCGCGACCTTCTCAGGGCCCAGCTTCAGTATCTCGTCCTCGAGTTCCTTCGCACAGGCCTCGCCCACGGTCTCCGCCGTGGCGCCGGCAATGGGGCGGTAGGCATTGGCGGGCGAGAGCCGCGAGACGTCGAGGAGCGAACCCTCGAAGGCGCGCTTCCGCTCCAGGAAGCCCGACACCGACAGCGCCCCCAGCGTGTTGCCGTGCCAGGAGCGCTCGCGGGCGATGAAGCGCCGCCGGCTCATCTCGCCCCGCGCCGCGTGATACTGCAGCGCCAGCTTCAGGCAGGATTCGACCGCCTCCGAACCCCCCGTCACATAGACCATGTGGTTCAATGTTCCGCCGCAGCGCCGCCGGATGATCTCGGTCAGTTCCTCCAGCGCGTCGGATGAGAAGTTGTAGCGGTAGCCATGGGCGATCCGGTCAAGCTGGTCCTTGATCGCGGCGTTCACCTCCTCGTTGGCGTGGCCGATGCAGTAGACGGCGGGCCCGCCCGAGCCGTCGATGTACTGCTTGCCATCGACGTCATAGACATAGCTGCCCTTCGCCCACGCCACTTTCGGAAGGTCGCCGGTTGCGTGAATGTGCCTCGGGAGAGCGGCAGCGGATGACATGACGGGTAAGCCTTGCGTTGTTGTCGTTGCTCACCCAAAATCCTAACACCCAATCGCGAGGCGCCGCAAACCTGTGATTACAGTCTTCGACGATACGCAACGCACCCATGCGCCGCGTGAATTCATCGTGGCGGGAAAGCCGCAGCCCATCCCCGAAACGCCGGAGCGCATCGACATGCTGCTCTCGGGCGTGCGCCGCCTCGGGCTTCCCATCGTGGCCCCGCCCGAGATCTTCGGCGATACGCTGGCCCTGGTGCATGAGCGGCGCTACATCCAGTTCCTTTCCACCTTGCGCGAACGCTGGGGCCGCCTCCCTGATGCGTCCGACATGCCCGCACCCAATGTCTTCGCGCTGGGCCGCGCCAGCCTGCCGCCCGTCACCTATCCCGACAGCGTGGTGGGCCAGTGCGGCTGGCACCTGGGCGACCGGGCCTGCCCGGTCACGGCGGAGACCTGGGCCGCGGCGCGCGCCAGCGCGGCCAGTGCCGCCCATGGTGCGAAGCTCCTGCTGGCGGGCGAGCGCCTTGCCTATGCGCTCTGCCGCCCGCCCGGCCATCATGCCGCGGCCGACATGGCGGCGGGCTTCTGCTACTTCAACAACACGGCGATCGCGGCGGCTCTCCTCACCGAAGCCGGCAAGCGCACCGCCATCCTCGACATCGATGTCCACCACGGCAACGGCACGGAGGCGATCTTCTATGACCGCGCCGACGTGCTCACCGTCTCGATCCATGCGGACCCGAAGCGCTTCTACCCCTTCTTCTGGGGCCATGCGGGAGAGCGCGGCCGGGGCGAGGGCGAAGGCTTCAACCTCAACCTGCCGCTGCCGCGCGGCACGGCACTCAAGGCCTATCGCGCCGCACTCGATCAGGCGCTCAGGCGCATCGTGGATTTCGCGCCCGACATGCTGGTGCTGGCGGCAGGCCTCGACATCGCCATCGACGATCCCTTCAAGGGCTTCGCCATCGAGACGGCGGATTTCGCGGTCATCGGCCGCGACATTGCGGGGCTGAAGCTTCCCACACTCGTGGTGCAGGAGGGCGGCTATCCCTCGCCGAGCCTCGGCCTCAACCTCGCCGCGCTGCTCGAGGGCCTGCTCGCGTGAGCTTCCGCGTGCGGCCGATGCGGAAGGGCGAGGCGGAGGCGGTTGCCGCCATGGTGCGGGGCCTGGCCGAGCACATCGGCACCGGCTTCGTTCCCCGCCTTACCGGCGAACGCCTCGAGGCCGCGGGGGACCTGATCGACGTCGTGGTGGCGGAGGATGAACACGGCCAACTCGCGGGCGCCTGCCTCGGCCTCATGACCTTCTCCACTTGGCGCGGCGCTCCGGGCCTCTACGTGGTCGACCTCTTCGTCAGGCCGGAGGCGCGCGGCCAGGGGCTGGGCGAGGCGCTGCTGCGCTGCCAGGCCCGCCGCTTCGCGAGCCGCGGCGCCGCCTTCATCAAGCTCGAGGTCGACGAGACGAACGGCGGGGCGGAGCGCTTCTACGCAAGGCTCGGCTTCGCCAAGAAGACGCAAGACAGGCTCTATGTTCTGGAGCAGGATAGACTCGAAACATTCATATCAATGGGAGAAGAGACATGACCATCAAGCGCGTCGGGCTCATCGGCGTGGGGCTCATGGGCCACGGCATCGGCAAGAACATCCTGGAAAAGGGATATGAGCTCACCGTGATGGCGCATCGCAACCGCGCGCCGGTCGATGATCTCGTGTCGAAGGGGGCGCATGAGCGCAACAATCCGCTCAGCGTCGCGAAGGAATCGGACCTCGTCATACTCTGCGTCACCGGCACGCCGCAGATCGAGCAGATCGTCTATGGCGAATATGGCCTGATGGGTGCGGTGCGCGAGGGGCTGGTGATCGCCGACTGCTCCACCGCGGAGCCTCATTCGACGGTGAAGATCGCGGCCGACGTCGAGGCCAAGGGCGGCTACTTCGTCGACACGCCGATGACCCGCACGCCGAAGGAGGCCGCCGCCGGCAAGCTCGGCCTGATGACGGGCGGTCCGGACCATGTCATCGCCCGGATCCGCCCGGTGCTCGAATGCTTCGCCGATACCATCGTCCATGCGGGTGCCGTGGGTTCCGCGCATCAGCTGAAGCTCATCAACAACTTCCTCTCGATCTGCCATGCGGCGGTCGCCGCCGAGGCGATCACGGTCGCCGCCAAGGCGGGCGTCGACATGAAGTCGCTCCGCGACATCGTCATGGCGGGGGGTGCTGCCTCCGTCATGTTCGGCCGCCTCATCAACGTGCCGCTCTCCGACGATGACAGTGCCGCGCAGTTCGCGATCCGCAACGCCAGGAAGGACCTCCGCTACTACACCAACATGACGGAGCAGATGCCGGTCGCCTCCTTCCTCGCGGAGACCGCCCACCAGATCACGGTGATGGCGGACAACATGGGCTATGGCGATCGCTTCATCCCGCGCCTCATCGACATGATGATGCAGGTCAACGGGGTGAAGAAGTAACATGGCCAGCATGTTCTCGCTCGATGGCCGCGTCGCCCTCGTCACCGGCGCCTCGCGCGGGCTGGGCTTCGCCATGGCCAAGGCGCTTGCCGAGAATGGCGCCAAGGTCATCGTCAACGCCCGCAACGAGGCCGAGCTCAATGCCGCTGCCTCGAGGATCGGGGCCGAGGCCATGGCCTTCGACGTGACCGACGCCAAGGTCGCGCGCCGCGCGCTCGACGACATCGTGGCGCGCCACGGCAGGCTCGACATTCTCGTCAACAATGCCGGCATCCAGCACCGGCGCCCCATCACCGAGTGGGAGGACGAGGATTTCGAGCGCGTCATCGCCGTCAACCTCACCTCCTGCTTCCGCCTGGCGCGCGATGCCGTGCGGCTGATGCTGCCCAACAGGTTCGGCCGCATCATCAACACGGGCTCGGTCGCGGCGATCCTCGGGCGGCCCACCATCCATGCCTATGTGGCGGCCAAGGCGGGGCTCCATGGCCTCACCCGCTCCATGGCGGCGGAATTGGGCCGCCAGGGTATCACCGTCAATGCGCTTGCACCTGGCTATTTCGCCACCGAGCTCAACACCGCACTCCTCGAGGACAAGGCCTTCACCGCCTGGGTCGAGGCCCGCACGCCGGCAGGGCGCTGGGCGAAGCCGGAGGAACTGGGCGGTGCCGCCGTCTTCCTCGCCTCCGATGCCGCGGCCTATGTGAACGGCCACGTGCTGGCGGTGGATGGCGGACTGTCGGTATCGCTCTAGGCGCGCCGGTAGATCGGCTTTCCACGCTTGATCGTCTCGACCACCTTGATGTCCCTGATCTTCGCGGGCGGCACGTCGAGCGGGTTGGCATCGAGGATCACGAGGTCCGCGATCTTGCCGGTGGTGATCGTGCCCTTGCTCGCCTCCTCACGATAATTGTAGGCGATGTTGCGCGTGAAGCCGATCAGTGCCGCATAGGGGCTTATGCCCTCATCCGGCGCCAGCACCTGGCCGGACATGGTTGTTCGCGTCACGGCCGTCCAGATCGCCTCCATTACATTGGGCGAGGCGGAGGGGCAGTCGCAATGAATCAGGGTGTTGACGCCGAGCTTCTGAGCCGTGCCGAGCGGCGACTCGCGGGATGCCCGCTCCGGCCCCAGGAGCTTCATCTGGATGTCGCCGTAGACCATGAAGTGGGGCGGCATCATCGATGCGGTGATGTCGTGGGACTTGTAGCGCGCAAGCTGGTCCGGGCGCACGAAATAGGAATGCGCGATGACGGTGCGGCGATCGCCGGACTTGCCCGTCGCGGCGATGGCCTTTTCGATGGCGGCGAGGCTCAGGTCGATGCCGGCGTCGCCGTTGCTGTAGCAGAACAGCTGGATGCCGTTCTCATACGCATATCCCACCCACTTCTCGACACCGTCCTGCGGCAGCAGGATGCCTTTCCAGCCCGCCGGAAAGCCGGTGGTGTCGAGATAGGGCTCGGTGAAGGCCGCGAGGCGAAGCTGGGGTGCCGCATCGGTGGCGACCTGATAGCCGGGGATCTTCAGGCCGCGGTCACCGTGGCTGTAGGCGCCCCATGTCCAGTCGGCATCCTGAACGATCTTCCCCGTTGCATCGTCGGAGACGGACGGCATGCCGATGATGTCGAGCGAGATCGCATCCTGGTCGAATGCCGCCCGCAGGTCCCTTATCTCACCGGGCAGCAGCTGGTAGCTCTGCACCGTCGTGTAGCCCTGTGCGGCGAGAAGCGCCTCGGCGGCCTTGAAGGTCTTGATCGCCTGCTCCTGCGAATACTGGCCCAGGGCCTCGGCCCGCGCGGCGAGGAAGGGCGAGAAACTGAGTTCGCCCGTCAGCTTGCCAGTCGCGGGATCCTTCACGATGTCGCCGGGCGGGGTGACCTTCGTTTCGGGCGTCAGTCCCAGCTTGGCCATGCCGGCGCTGTTCACCTGCCCCGTCAGGGTCGACAGGGTGCAGATCATCACAGGCATGTCCGGGAATGCCGCATCGAGGTCCGCGAGCGTCAGCACGCCGTCCGACAGAAGGCTGGCGATGTAGCCATAGCCGATGATCCAGCCGTTGAAGGGCGCCGTGGCCTTCAGCATCCTGATGACGTCCGCCTTGCTGTGCGGCGGCGTGTCGCTGAAATAGGCGAGGTTCACACCAAGCGTCTGCTGGGCGAACAGCGTGAAGTGCCCCCAGGAATCGATGAAGCCCGGCAGCATGGTGCGGCCCTGAAGGTCGATCTCCGTGGCATTTCCCACCGCCGCGAGCGCCGCTTGCCTCGTCCCGACAAAGGCGATCTTGCCGTCCTTGACGGCCACGGCCTCCGCATACGCTGGGGCATCGCCTTCCATGGTGAGAATGCTGCCGTTGAAATAGACGGTGGATGCCTCCTGCGCGCTGGCAGTGCGAACATCCAGCGTGGCAATGGTGCCGAGCGCCGCAGCACTGCTCTTCATGAAGTGTCTCCTGTCGATCTTCCTGATCATCGCGAACCGCCCATGTGTGGAAAATGTCTGTTGATGCAAGCGTACTGCAAGACAGGGCGACTGCTGCCCAAACGTTTGCTTACTCTTCTGCCGAAGGTCAGGGAACGGGAAAGCGAATAATGATTTCGTCTAATCTCGATGGTGCGGCCGCTGGCGCTTCTCAGGCCGCTGGCGTCCTGCCTTCCAGAGCTTCGGCGAATTTCGGCATGTCGATGTTTCCGCCTGACAGGATCACGCCCACGCGCTGCCCCGCCATCGCAACGCGTTCCTTCATGAGTGCGGCGAGCGGGGCAGCGCCCGCGCCCTCGGCAATGGTGTGGCAGCAGCGGAAATAGAGGCGCACGGCCTCGGCGATCTCCTCGTCGCTCACCGTCACGATGTGGTCCACGCCCTGCCTGATGTGGGCGAAGGCCTCCGGGTTGACGACGCGGACCGCCATGCCGTCGGCGAAGGTCTCGGCCGTGTTGGTGGAGAGGGGCTCGCCCGCCGCCAGCGAAAGTGCGACCGCATTGGCCCCTTCCGCCACCACGCCGATCACTTTCGTCCGGAGGCCCAGCATGTCGCGCGCCGTGATGGTGCCGACGATGCCGGAGCCCATGCCGATCGGCACGTAGACGGCGTCGAGTTCGCCCACCGAGCGGAACAGCTCATGGGCATAGGTCGTCACGCCCATCACCAGCTCCTTGCCGAAGGAGGGGATGAAGTCGAGGCCACGCTCCTTGGCGATCTCCATCGCGCTCTCGCGCGCCGCGTCGAAGTCGTGGCCGGTCTCGATCAGCTCGGCACCCAGGGCCCGCATCGCGGCGTTCTTTTCCGGTGAATTGCCGAAGGGGCAGACGATGGTGGAGCGGATGCCGACGCGGGCGGCGGCGAAGGGAATGGACTGGCCGTGGTTGCCGCGCGTCGCGGTGATGACGCCCCTGGTCTCGCCCCGGTCCTTGCGCATCTTCATGTGGACGAGGCCGCCCCGCACCTTGAAGGCGCCGGTCGGCGTGTGGTTCTCGTGCTTCACCCAGGTCTCGCAGCCGGTGGCCTTGGCGAGCAGCGGCCAGGCATATTGCGGGGTGGGCGGCATGGCGGCATAGACGATGCGCTGGGCGGCCTCGAGCTCGTCGGAGGTGTACATGGCGCCGGAGTAAGGCCCAAGCGCGGGATGCGGTCAACCTTGACTCCTCGACCGCCCCATGTTTCGTGCGCCGGACGCAAGAATCAGACAGGGGTTTTCGCAAGATGACAACGGCCTTCATGTTTCCGGGCCAGGGCAGCCAGGCAGTCGGCATGGGCAGGAACCTGGCCGAGAGCTTCGCATCCGCCCGCGCCGTCTTCGACGAGGTCGATGCGGCGCTGGGCCAGAAGCTCTCCCAGCTCATGTGGGAGGGCCCCGAGGCGGACCTCACCCTTACCGAGAATGCCCAGCCGGCCCTGATGGCGGTGTCGATGGCGGTGATCCGCGTGCTGGAGGCCGAGCACGGCATCACCGTCGCCAATGCCGCCCGTTTCGTGGCGGGCCATTCGCTGGGCGAGTATTCGGCCCTGGCCGCCGCCGGCACGTTTTCGCTCTCCGACGCAGCGCGCCTTCTGAAGACGCGCGGCAAGGCCATGCAGAGCGCGACACCGGTCGGAACCGGCGCCATGGCAGCCCTCCTGGGCCTCGACTTCGCCACCGCAGCGGCGGCAGCCGCCGAGGCGGCGCAGGGCGAGGTGTGCCAGGCGGCGAATGACAACAGCGATGGCCAGGTCGTCGTCTCCGGAACCAAGGCCGCGGTCGAGCGCTGCGCCGAGATCGCCAAGGCCAAGGGTGCCAAGCGCGCGGTGATGCTGCCGGTCTCCGCCCCCTTCCACTGCGCGCTGATGCAGCCCGCGGCTGACGTGATGGCGGACGCTCTCGCAAAGGTCGCCATGAAGGCCCCCGCCGTACCCGTCGTCGCCAATGTGGGTGCCGCCCCCTTGAGCGATCCCGATGCGATCCGCCGGAGCCTCGTCGCGCAGGTGACGGGCACGGTGCGCTGGCGCGAATGCGTGGGCTACATGGCGGCTGAGGGCGTCACC
>JADCDC010000598.1 GCA_020252385.1 Aestuariivirga sp. | reverse complement strand
GGTGAGTGTCGATTTCGCGCTCCAGGCGCTGCTCGTCCATTCGGCGAACGACATGGCCTTCGTGCTCGCCGAAGCCGCCTCGGGAAGCGTCAGCGGTTTCGCGGCGGAGATGAATGCGCAGGCGGCACGTCTGGGGATGACGGGGAGCCATTTCGTCAACCCCAACGGCCTGTTCGATCCGCGTCACATCAGCACCGCGCGCGACATCGCCATTCTCGCCTCCGCCCTGTTGCGTGAGTTTCCCGAACACGTGCACTACTATGATCAGGACGCGCTGGCGGTGGGAAAGCGCAAGCTGTCCAACCGCAACGCGCTGCTCCGGCAGATGCCCGAGGCCGATGGCATGAAGACGGGCTTCGTCTGCAGCTCTGGCTTCAACCTGGTGGCAACCGCCAGCCGCGACGGGCGAAAGCTCGGCGCCGTCATCTTCGGGGCCAACAACGGCAAGCATCGCGCCGACCTTGCCGAGATGCTGCTCGTCGATGGTTTCTCGAGGCCCCCTTCGCCGCGCCCGATGCTGAACTCGATCGCGAATGTGGAGACTGGAGCCATCGTTCCCTCCGACATGACCAAGCAGGTCTGCAAGCAGAAGCCCTTGGCGATCGCGCGTTCGGCGGAACTTGGCGGCTGGGGGATTTCCTTCGGCAGCTATGAATCCTCGGCCAATGCCGACATGGCCTTGCGCGGCCGCATGCTGAGCAAGGCGGGCATGACGCTTCCCGGCACGCCCGGCATTATCCGCCTTCCCGAGAAACGCGGCTTCGCGGCGGCCATGTGGAACCTCGACCAGGCGACCAGCGAAGCGGCCTGCGAACGCTATCGCGCCGACAAGGCGCCCTGCGAGGTCATTCCGCCCGAGACCTTCGCCAGGATCGCCGCCCTCGTGCCCGATCCGCCGCTGCCCGCGCCCGCCGCTGCCCAGGGATCGGACGGCAACAAGGTCAAGAAGAAACCGGCCCGCAAGAAGAAGAAGAAGAACTGATCGGCATGATCAACCGCGCGGGACTGGGCATCGCCTGCGCGCTTGGCGCTGCCGCACTTTACGGGATGGTGCCGAACTTCGTGCGTGCCGCCTATGTGAACGGCATCCCGCCCATCGAGAGCACGCTGTTCCGCACCTTCGTCATCGCCGTGGTCTTCGCCATCGTCGCCACGGCGCAGGGTGTCAGGCTGACGCTGCCGAAGGGCGCGCTGCCGAGCTTTGCCGCACAATCGCTGGCGACCTTCTTCGTGTCCGTCGCCTATCTGGGATCGGTGCAGTTCATTCCAGTGGGGCTGGCGGTCATCATCTTCTTCCTGTTTCCCGTGCTCATCATGCTGCTGGCGCCGGTGGTGGAAGGGCGAAATCCCGGCCTGCTGCGCATCGCCGTCGCCATCCTGGCGTTCTGCGGCCTGGGTGTCGCCGTCGGCCCGAGCTTCGACGATCTCGACATCCGGGGCATCCTGCTGGCGGGCATCGCCGCGGCGGGGGCTACGCTGCAGTTCTTCTCCGGCCGCTCCATCTCGCGCTACATGACGCCCGCGGCCTTCGGAAGCCTCGTGCACCTCTTCATCCTGCCGCCCATCCTGCTGATCACGCTCTATGCCGGTTCCGGCACGATCCGGCTGTTTCCCGGCGGAACGGCAAGCGCGCTGGGTCTCCTGTTCATGTGCGGGGTCGCCGCCGTCTATGTCATCGCCTACATGATCCACATGCTGTCGCTGCGCTTTGCACCCGCCTCGACGGTCGCCCCGTTCTTCAACCTCGAACCGGTGGTGACGACCGCCATCGCGGCCGCCATCCTTGGCGAACGCCTGCAGAACAACCAATATGTGGGAGGCGGGCTGGTGCTCGCGGCACTCCTCGCATCGAGCTTCATCGGAAGGTGGAAGTCCTAGCCCATGTCAATTGCCCCCATACCCGTCGCGATCCTCACCGGCTTCCTCGGCGCCGGCAAGACGACGCTCCTGAATTTCCTGCTGAAGGACCCCTTCCTTGGCGACGCCGCGGTGATCATCAATGAATTCGGCGATGTCGGGATCGATCACCTGCTGGTCGAGCGTGCCGACGAGAACGTCATCGAGATGGCATCGGGCTGCCTGTGCTGCACCATAAGGGGCGATCTCATCGACACGATCCACAACCTGCTGGAGCGGCGCGAGCGCGGCGAAATCCGGCCATTCAACCGCATCGTCATCGAGACCACGGGGCTTGCGGACCCGGCCCCCGTCCTGCACGCGGTGATGAGCGAGCCCGGGCTGCTCGCGGCCTGCCGCCTCGAGGGCGTCATCACGGTGGTCGATGCCTTCAACGGCATGGCGACGCTCGATGCCCATCCGGAGGCCGTGAAGCAGGTGGCGGTGGCGGACCGCATCGTGCTGACCAAGGTCGACCTGCTGGTGGGCCGGGAGGGCGAGGACATGCTGTTCGCCATCATCGCCCGGCTCCGCAAGCTCAATCCCGGCGCGCGGTTGCTCACCACGCACCGCAACGAGGCAACGGCCGAACGGCTGTTCACCATGGGCCTCTTCGACCCCCGGACCAAGACGGCGGATGTCCAGGGCTGGCTCGCCGCGGAAGCCTACCAGACGGGCGAGAAGCGCAACCGCCGCCGCAATGCGCATTCGCATGACCACGATCACGACCATGGGCACGGGCACGACCATGGGCACGGGCACCACCACGACACCTCGCGCCATGATGATCACATCCGCTCCTTCAGCTTCACCGCGGCCAACGCCATCAGCCCGCAGGGTCTCGAACTCTTCCTCGAACTGCTCAAGTCCTACCACGGGCCGAACATGCTGCGGATGAAGGGCATCGTCAGGCTGTCGGACGATCCCAGCCGGCCGGTGGTCCTGCACGGCGTCCAGCACGTATTCCATCCACCGGTCAGGCTTGCTGCCTGGCCGGACGGGGACGAGCGGACCCGCCTCGTGTTCATCGTCAAGGATATCGAAAAGCCGATGATCGAAGGGCTGTTCCGCGCCTTCACCGACCAGATCAGCGGCGGGGCAGACGCCTTCACCGACAAGACGCTTTCACTCAACAGGTAAACGGCACATGACGCTCAAGCTCTACGGACTTTCCAAATGCTCGACCTGCCAGAAGGCTATCGACTGGCTCGACGCGCACAAGATCAAGCACAGTTTTTCCGACGTGAAGGATAGCCCGGTCACCAAGGATCAGGTGGCTCAGTGGTCCAAGGCCCTGGGTGGCTGGGAAAAGATGATCAACAAGGCCGGCTACACCTGGCGCGGCCTGCCGCCCGAGAAGACGGCAAAGCTGACGGAAGCCAAGGCCGTGGCGCTCGCGGTCGAGAACCCCTCACTCATCCGCCGCCCGCTCATCGAGCACAAGGACGGCAGCGTGACCGTCGGCTTCTCCAAGAAGATTCAGGAACTCCTGGCTTAACCGACTGCGTCAGCCACGCACCAGCGGCCTCGTCATGCAGGTGGGGCCGCCCTCTCCCTTGCGGCAGATGTCGTAGCCCTTGATGACCTCGACCCTGACACCGGCCTTGCGCATGCGGCGCTCGGTTTCGGGGTTGCCCTCCACCATCATCGCATGGCGGGACCCCAGCGCCAGGACGTTGCAGCCCATGGTGTCGAACTCCTCCGCCGGAACCTCCACGAAGCTGATGCCGCGCGACTCCAGGAACTCGACCTGCCGCGCCGCCATCAAGGGTGGATAGACGACGGCGAGATCATGGTCGAGCGGCGAGAGGCAGGACATCAGGTGGAACACGTCGGATCGGCCCTTGTAGTGCGGCATGTCGAACCACAGGATCTCGACGTCGGGGCCCGCGAACTCGCCGAGCTGGCGAAGGCCCTCGAGATTGGTGCGGTAACCGACTCCGGCGAGCAGGGTGTAGCGGTCGATCCAGACGAGATCGCCGCCCTCGACCTTGCCCTCTCCCGTGATCTCGCCCGCGATCGGGAAGCCCAGCGTCTCGAGTGCCGCGCCATTGACGGCTGATTCCTTCCGCCGCTGGGGCTTGCCCATGCGCGGCTTGACGAGGCCGCGCGGCGTCACGATCAGCGCATCATGGGTATAGATCGAATCGAGGGTGAGGCCGTCCGCCGGCGGCAGCTTGATCACCTCCGCCCCGGTCGAGGCGAGGATCTCCTCGACCGCCGCAAACTCCCGCCTCGCATTGGCGAGATCCGGGCGGGAGTGGAAGTTGAGGTTTTTCCATTCGGCGTCGATCTTCGCGTCGCTCACGAAGGCTGAGTCGACGTCTCGGATCGCCACCTTCCTCAAGGGGCCCCAGTTGTTGAATTGGCCGAAGTCGAACGTCATTTGCGCCTGATCCTGAATATGAGGGCCTCGCCCTCGCTTGCCTGTTCCAGCAGGGTGTGGCCCTGTTCGCTGCAGAAGTGGGGCATGTCTATGGCGGACATGGGGTCCGTTGCAATGACCTTCAGAACATGGCCGGGCGCCATGGACTGGAGCCGCTTCCTGGCCCTGAGCACCGGCAGCGGGCAGAGCAGGCCGGAGAGGTCGAGCGTGATTTCGGAATGATCTTCGGGCATGGTCGGTCTACAGGATACCATCGCCGACGACGGAGTGACAAACGTGCCGGAACTTCTCACCAAGCTGTCCTTTCAGGGCGCCATCGACAGGCTGCTCGCCAATCCGGACCGTGACAGCGGTCTCGAGAAGACGGAGGTCCCGGCGGCGCGCCTCTTGTTCACCGGCATGGAGGGCGACTGCCATGGCGGCCTCACGCGCAAGTCAGACAGCCGCATGCTGAAGCAGTACAAGCGCGGGACGCCGGTGCGCAATTCGCGGCAGCTGTCGATCCTCTCGGCGGAAGAGCTGGCGGAGGTGGCGGAGCGGATGGCGATCCCGGCGGTGAAGCCTGAGTGGGTGGGCGCCAACATGGTGGTGCGCGGCATCCCGGATCTCACCCTGCTGCCGCCGTCCACGCGGCTTCAGTTTCCCTCTGGCGCCATGATCGTCGTCGATGCCGAGAACCATCCCTGCCGCTACCCGGCAGACATCATCGCCCGCCATCACCCTGAGGCGAAGGCCGGCTTCGTCAAGGCCGCGATGCACAAGCGTGGCGTTGTCGGCTGGGTGGAGGCGGAGGGCAGCATCGGCACGGGCGATGCCATCACCGTCTGGATACCGCCGCAGCGCATCTATTCGCACGCATGAGGGTCGCCGCCGTCATCGTGGCCGGAGGCCTCTCCTCCCGCATGGGACGCGAGAAGCTTTTCGAGCCGCTCCGCGGACGGATGATCCTCGACTGGATAAGGGCGCGCCTTGCTTGCCAGGCCGCGGAAATCTTCATCAATGCCAATGGCGATCCCGCCCGCTTCCATGGCACGGGCCTGGGGGTGATCGCCGACCTGCGATCGGCCGGCATGCCGCTCGCCGGACTGCATGCCGCACTCCATCTGGCAAAGGACCGCGGCTTCGACTCCGTGCTCACCGTTCCGTCGGATACGCCGTTTCTGCCTGAGGATCTGGTCGCGCGCCTCGCGGAAGCCGGGCGCACGGTGGCCATCGCGTCGTCGGCCGGTCAGCAGCATTACCTGACGGGCCTGTGGTCGCCCGCCCTGCTGCCCGATGTGGAACGGGCACTGGACGCGCCGCGGCTTCCGCGCCTCATGGACTTCGCCCGCCACTGCGAGGCAGCGGTGGTCGATTGGCCGGCTGAACCCTATGATCCCTTCTTCAACGTCAACACGCCCGAGGAGCTTGCGCAGGCCGAGCGCATTGCGGCAGAGTTCCTGCCATGAACAAGGTCATCGGCGTTGCCGGCTTCAAGAATGCGGGCAAGACGACACTGGTCGAGAAGCTGGTGAGCGAACTCACCCGGCGCGGATACCGCATCTCGACGGTGAAACACGCCCATCATTCCTTCGACATCGATCATGAAGGCCGCGACAGCTTCCGCCACCGCAAGGCGGGGGCTTCCGAAGTGGCCGTGGTGTCGCGGCACCGCTGGGCGATCATCCACGAATCGCGCGAGGATGCGGAGCCGACACTGGCCGAAATCCTCGGCAAGCTGGCACCCTGCGACCTGGTCATCGTCGAAGGCTACAAGCGCGACACGCATGACAAGATCGAGGTGCGCAACCTGGCGCTTGCCAATCCCGAACTCGCCGGAGAGGATCCGACGGTCGTGGCGATCGCCGCCAATGGCCCGGTGGCCGGCGCGCCGGTGCCGCTGTTCGACAGGGACGACGTCTCGGCACTCGCCGGCTTCATCGAAAGGCACATGGGGCTCACATGACACCGCAACAGGTCACCGCCTTCTGGGAAGATGCGGGCGAGGCGCGCTGGTTCTTCAAGGATGCCGCCTTCGACGGCGCGCTGAAGGTGCGGTTCGGCGCCGCGCTGGCGGAGGCGCGCCATGGCGCCTTCGACCATTGGGGCGAGACGCCAGAAGGCGCCCTGGGACTGGTCATCCTGCTCGACCAGGTGTCCCGCAACATCAACCGGGGAAGCCCACTCGCCTTCGCGGCCGACCAGCGGGCGTTGCGTCTGGCGAAGGGCTGGATCGGGCAGGGCTTCCACCAGAGTCTTCCGGCCCCCCGGGCGCGCTGGCTCATCATGCCCTATGAACATGCCGAGGACATCGACGCCCAGCACCGCGGGGTTGCCTTGTTCCAGGCCATGGGGCTTTCGGACATGGCCCACTGGGCCCGCGTGCACCTCGACATCATCGCCCGCTTCGGGCGCTTTCCGCACCGCAACCCGGTGCTGGGCCGGCAATCGACGCCTGCCGAACTGGCCTTCCTGAAATCCGGCGGTTTCGCGGGTTAGAGCGCGTTCCGACCAGGGCGTGATGATGTCACAAAGATGGGTCCCACTTCTACGGATCACGCTCCAAGTGTCGGATTCCGGCCTGTCCCGGTCGTTCCGCCTCACGACTGTTGAATTTGCCTCACTATTCTGCGCCCACATCCATTCCGGGGTCTTGAGGGACATTCACCCATGAAAACACATGCGCGCGTGGTCGTCATCGGCGGGGGCGTGGTGGGCGTCGGCACGCTCTACCATCTCGCCAAGAAGGGGTGGAGCGACGTCGTCCTGATCGAAAGGAAGGAACTGACCTCCGGCTCCACCTGGCATGCCGCGGGCCTCCTGCCGCTGTTCAACCTGTCCTATTCGGTGGGCCAGATCCACAAGTACTCGGTCAAGCTCTACGACTCGCTCGAGGCGGAGACCGGCCAGCATGTGGGCTTCAGGAAGGTCTCCAACATCCGCCTGGCCCGCACCCCCGACCGCTGGGACGAGTTCATGTATTATGCGGGTGTTGCCGAAACGATCGGCGTCAAGGTCAACACGCTGACCCCGGCGCAGGTGAAGGAGATCTGGCCCCTCTGCGAGACGGAGGGCCTGATCGGCGCCATCCAGCACCCGGACGATGGCTATATCCAGCCCGCCGACCTGACCCAGGCCATGGCCAAGGGTGCGCGCTCGCGCGGTGCCGAGATTTACCGCAACACCACCGTCACCGCGATCGAGCAGAAGCCGAACGGAGAGTGGATCGTCAAGACCGACCAGGGCGACATCACCTGCGAGCATGTCGTGTCGGCCACCGGCAACTTCGCCCGCAAGACCGGCGCCATGGTCGGCCTCGACATTCCGGTGATCCCCGTCGAGCACCAGTACATCGTCACCGAGCCGCATCCCCTGATCAGGGAGCGGCAGGCCAAGGGACTTCCCGAGATGGGCGTGCTCCGCGAGGCCGATTCCTCCTGGTACATGCGGGAGGAGAATGGCGGACTTCTGCTCGGTCCCTATGAGCATGGGGCACCCTGCTGCTACATGGACGGGCCGTCGGACCAGAGCGAGTACGAACTCTTCCAGGAGGACCTCGACCGGCTAGCCCCGCATATCGAAACGGCGATCACCCGCGTTCCGGCATTCGGCGAAGTTGGTATCAAGAAGGTCTACAACGGCGCCATCGCCTATACGCCCGATGGCTCGCCGATCATCGGCCCCGCCTGGGACAAGCGAAACTTCTGGCTGAACGAAGGCCACTCCTTCGGCGTCACCGCTTCGGGTGGTGCTGGCTGGCAGCTCGCCGAATGGATCGTCGAGGGCGAACCCTCGATCGACATGATGGGCGTCGATCCGCGCCGTTTCGGGCCCTACGCGACGCGCGGCTACCTCAAGGCCAAGAACGAGGAGGCCTATGCCAATGTCTTCACGCCCCATTATCCGGATGAGGAACGCGCCGCAGCACGGCCCCTGAAGCGCACACCCGTCTACGACCGCATGAAGGATCTGGGCGCCGTCTTCGGTTCCGTCTACGGCTGGGAGCGCCCGGGCTGGTTCGCGCCCAGGGGCTATTCCCTGAGCAAGGAAGAAATCAACAGCCCCGACGTGCTGACCAACCACAATTATGCTCCGCCTACGGACGATGGCCGCATCGTCGAGAAGTGGTCGTTCCGCCGCTCCAACTATCTCCCCTTCGTGGGCGAGGAGTGCCGCAACGTGATGAGCAACGTCGCCATCCAGGACATGTCGGCCTTCGCCAAGATGGAGGTGTCGGGGCCAGGTGCTCGCGAATGGCTCGAATCGATCCTCGCCAACAAGATCCCGAAGAAGATGGGCCGCATCGCGCTCTGCCATCTGCTGACGCCGCGCGGCGGCGTGCGCGCCGAGTTCACGGTTTATGAATGGGCGCCGGGCCGCTTCTATCTGGTCTCGGCGGGCGCCTATGAGCGCCATGACCATGATTATCTGAGGAAGCTCTGCCCGACGGACGGCTCCGTCAGGCTCAATGCCATCACCACGCGCTTCGGGGTCTTGGTCCTCGCCGGGCCCAATTCGCGCAAGGTCCTGCAGAAGCTCACTGACGCCGATCTTTCGAACGAGGCCTTCCCCTGGCTCTCCGGCAAGGAGATCAGCGTGGGCCACGTCACGGCCCATGCGCTCCGCGTCAATTTCGTGGGCGAGCTCGGCTGGGAATTCCACCACCCGATCGAGCAGCAGATCGCACTGTTCGACCTCCTGATGGAGGCGGGCAGGGAGTTCGGCATCCGCCCCTATGGCATCAAGGCGATGTCGTCGCTGTCGATCGAGAAGAGCTACCGCCTGGTGCCGCGCGAGCTGTCGATCGAGTACAGCGCCTATGAGTCCGGGCTCGATCGCTTCGTCCACCCGAACAAGGGCCAGTTCATCGGGCGTGACGCGCTCGTCGAGGGCAAGCAGAAGGGCCTGGCCTGGAACTTCGTGACCATGGAAGTGCATGGGGTAACGGACAAGGATTCGGACGCGCGCGGCTCCGAGCCTCTCTACCGCAACGGTGAGCTCATCGGCCGCGCCACCAATGGCGGCTATGGCTTCCGCGTCAACAAGTCCCTCGCACTTGGCATGGTGCGGCCCGAGCATGCAGCCGTTGGCACCGAGCTCGAGATCAAGATCCTCGGCAAGATGTTCAAGGCGACCGTGATCCCCGAGAGCCCCTACGACCCCGACAACAAGGCGCTGCGCGCCTGAGCCCAATCTCCCGCCGCCCACTCATTGCAGGAACGGGCGGCGGCGGGCAAATACGACGGCTGAACGGAGCGAATCAGTCCAACCATATGAGCGCCCCCACACCGGGATATGGCACAGGCATCCTTTTGGTGCTGGGCGCGACCTTGGGCTGGAGCCTTGCCGGGGTCTTCGTGCGGCTGCTCCCGGGGCTCGACGGCTGGCAGATCAACTGCTGGCGCGGCTTCTGGATGTCGGTCTTCGTGCTCGCCTATCTGGTGGCAGTCTACGGCCGGCACACACTGGACAAGTTTCGCGAGGTGCCGCTTCCCGCCCTGATCGCCGTGGCAGGCTTCTTCACGGCGGGCTCCACGCTCTATGTCACCTCGCTGACCCTGGCGGATACCGCGACCGTCTCCGTGATCGGCGCGCTCTCCCCCATCTTCGCCGGAATCCTCAGCCCGTGGATTACGCATGAGCGCCCGACGCTTGCGTCGTGGATCGCGGCCTTCCTCGCTCTAGCCGGGGTGGGCGTCATCGCCTGGGACGGCGTCACCGCCGGCAATGTCATCGGGATCGTGGTGTCGGTCCTCGTGCCCCTGTCCTTCGCGGGCCAGACCGTGGCGCTCCGGCGCTATCGTGCCTTCGACATGGTTCCGGCCATCTGCGTCGGCGGCTTCGTCACCTTCCTGCTGGCCGGCATCCTGGGCTATGTCTTCGGCGGCCATCCGGGAGGAGGCTTCCAGGTCTCGCTGGAGCAGATGCTGCTGCTCGCGCTCATGGGTCCGCTGCAGCTCTCCATTCCCCTGATCCTGTACGCAAGGGGCGCCAAGGCCGTGCCGGCCGTGACCCTGTCGCTCGTCGCCATGCTCGACGTGGTGCTGAATCCCCTCTGGAGCTGGATCGGGGTTGGTGAAATCCCGCCGGAATCCGCCTTCATCGGGGGCGCCGTCATCATCGGCGCCGTCGTCATCTCGATCTTCGGCGACCGCTGGCTGACGCCCAGAGAGAGGTCAGGCTGATGCGCCGTTCCAGCGCCACGCTGATCGGGTTCACGGCCATTCTCATGTGGGCGGTGCTGGCGCTGATGAGTGCCGCCAGCGGCAGCGTTCCGCCGTTCCAGCTCGCCGCCATGACCTTCCTGATCGGCGGCCTGATGGGTGCCGTGACCTGGCCCTTTCGCAAGGGGGCGGCCCGATCGCTGCGCCAGCCCTGGCCGGTCTGGCTGCTCGGGGTCGGCGGATTGTTCGGCTATCATCTCGTCTATTTCACCGCGATCCGCGCCGCTCCCCCGGTCGAGGTCAGCCTCATCGCCTATCTGTGGCCGCTGTTCCTCGTCGTCTTCTCCGCCTTCCTGCCGGGAGAAAGGCTGAAGCCCCATCACATCGCGGGCGTGCTGCTGGGCCTTGCCGGTGCTGCCGTGATCATCACGCAGGGCAAGGGCCTGTCGCTTAGCCAAGGCTTCGGGATCGGCCATGCCCTGGCCTTCGCCTGTTCGATCATCTGGGCTGGATATTCCGTTCTGTCACGCCGCTTCGGCCAGGTCTCGACCGATGTCGTGGCGGGCTTCTGCCTCGTCACCGCGCTGCTCTCCGCGCTGTGCCATGTCATGTTCGAGACCACGGTCTGGCCGGCGGACGCCCTGCAGTGGGGGGCGGTGCTGGGGCTGGGGCTGCTTCCCGTCGGTGCTGCCTTCTATACGTGGGACTATGGCGTCAAGCACGGCGACATCATGGTGCTGGGAGCTGCCTCCTACGCCTCGCCGCTGCTGTCCACGCTAGTTCTCGTGCTGGCCGGCTTCGCGCCATTGGCCTGGCCGGTCGCCGCAGCCTGCCTGCTCATCACGTTGGGCGCGGTGATCGCCGCCAAGGACATGCTGTTCCGGCGCGCGCCCGCTACTTGAAGCCGTCCTTCCGCCGCCGGAGTTCGGCGAAGACGGCTGCATCCTCGGCGTCCTCTAAGCCCAGCGCCGCCCTGATCTCCGGGCTGCCGGTGCGCAGGAACGGGTTGGTGCGAAGCTCCTCGCCGATGGTGGAGGGGCAGGTCAGCGCACCCTTTGCACGCAGGCGGTCAACCTCTGCCGCCCGGCCCTGGAGGGCGGCGTTGCCGGGCTCGACGGAGAGCGCGAAGCGGGCATTGGACTGGGTATACTCATGGCCGCAGTAGAGCATGGTGGAGGGGGGCAGTGACTTGAACTGGCTGACGGAGCGATACATCTCCTCCATCGAGCCCTCGAACACCCGGCCGCACCCCAGCGAGAACAGCGTATCGCCAGCGAAGACCGCCTCTTCCTGCGGCATGTGAAAGGCGATGTGGCCCCTGGTGTGGCCCGGGCAATCGAGGACCCGCACCTCACGCCCTGCAAAGGAGAAGCTGTCTCCGCCCCTGACCTTTGCATCGATGCCGGGAATGCTGTCCGCCTCCGCGGCGGGGCCGATGATCCGGCAGCCGAAGCGCTGCTGAAGCGCCGCATTGCCTTCCACATGGTCGCCGTGACGGTGGGTGGTGAAGACATCGGTCAGCTGCCAGCCGTGGCGCATGAGCTGCCTCTCGATCTCCCCGGCGTCAGGTGCGTCGACGGCGGCGGTGGCGCCGGACTCCGGATCATGGATCAGCAGGCCATAATTGTCAGTCCGGCAGATGAACGGGTGAAACGTGAGATGGGCCATGAGGGAACGAGAACCTTCCTGTCGAGTCTGATGATCTCTTTACCGGCAGCGGCTATGCTCGGTTCCGATGGACATCGTCGATCTCAGGGAGTTCTACGGCAGCCGCCTCGGCTTGGCTACACGGCGCTCGCTTTCCGGCCGTCTCCGGCCGCGGCTTGCCGGGCTTTCCGGCATGCGTGTCATGGGGCTTGGCTATGCCATGCCCTATCTGTCCGACTGCGTCGCCAATGCCGAGGCACAGCTCGCCTTCATGATGGCCCGCCAGGGCGTCTTCCGCTGGCCGGAGGAAGGTGCCGTCCAGTCGGCTCTGGTGGATGAGTGCGACCTCCCGTTGCTGGAAAGCGTCGTCGATATCGCGCTGGTGGTGCACGGGCTCGAACTGACAGATGCCCCGCAGGAGATGCTGCGGGAGGTCTGGCGGGTGCTCTCACCCCAGGGCAGGCTGTTCCTGGTGGTGCCGAACCGGCGGGGCGTCTGGGCCCGCTTCGACACCTCGCCCTTCGGCTATGGGCAGCCCTTCTCGCGTCCGCAGCTGTCGGGCCTCCTGCGGGAGACCCAGTTTTCGGTCGTCTCCTGGTCCCATGCCCTTTACTTTCCGCCCTCGACGCGCAGCGCCGTTCTCTCGGCTGCACCGGCGATCGAGGGGCTGGGCTCACGCCTGATGCCGGCGCTGTCCGGCGCCATCATCGTGGAGGCCGTGAAGCAGGTCTATGCCGTGGCGTCCGGCAAGCGCGCCCGCCGCCTCGCACCCCGCACCAGGCCGGCCCTGGCGCCCGTGCCCACCACCCGGCGCATGAAGGCCGATCCATAGGACAGGATTGCATTTCCCGGGCCGCCGCCTATGAATAGCCCGCCGCGGCGGGCATCCCCGCCGGCCGTTGCCAAGCCACACGAGCCCGCCCACCGAATGACTGCCCTGTCCCCCGACTCCACGCTGGACGCCATCAGGCGGGAAATCGATCTGATCGACGATCAGATCCTGGACCTGCTCGGGCGGCGTTTCGCGGCGACGAACCGGGTCAGGGCCACGAAGGCGAAGGACGGATCGATCGCCTCCTCCCCGCTCAGGCCGGCGCGCGAGGCAGCGATGCTGCGCCGCCTCATTGCGCAAGGCGGAGACACCGTGGCCCCCGATGTTCTGGTGCGTCTTTGGCGGGTGATCCTCTCGGCATCGACCCAGGCGCAAGCCCCGATCACCCTTCACCTCGATGCGGCCGCAGCCGGCGATCTCGAGGCCAGGCTCATGATCGGCGAGCATTTCTGCGCCATGGAGGTCGCTCGTCATGACGGCCCGCAACAGGCGCTGGAGGCGCTCCGCGCGCGCCGCGGCGACCTCGCCATCCTTGCCACCCGCTCCGACTGGACAGTGGGATTTGCCCCGGACGAGGATGGCGGCCCCAAGGTGATCGGCATCCTGCCGGTGATCTCCCGCAGCAACGAGCCACGGCTTCTCGTCTTCGGCTATGCGGAACCCCAGGAAAGCGGCGACGATGAAACCCTGCTCATCAGCAAGGAACCCCCGGCCGGTCATGCCTGGGCGTCCTGGCAATCCACGGCGGGTTCACGCACGCTGACCGGCGTTCCCGGTTTCCACAGGCCCGACAGCCCGCTCATTCGTGAACTCAGCTCGCGCCTGCCCGGCACTTGCGTTGCCGGGCGCTATCCGCGGCCCATCAAGGTGTCCTCATGACCGTTGCAACCCCGTCCCGACCAGAGCCCAAGCCCGGCATCATGGGGATCTCGCCCTATGTGCCGGGAAAGAGCGGTGCGAAGGGGGCGAAGGTCCACAAGCTGTCTTCGAATGAATCGCCCATCGGGGCGAGTGCCCGGGCAGTGGCGGCCTACAGGGCCGCGGCCGATAATCTGGAACTCTATCCCGATGGCGGCGCCACGGCGCTGCGCACGGCGATCGCCAGCCGCTACGGGCTGATGGCGGACAACATCGTGTGCGGCGCGGGTTCGGACGAGCTGCTGCAGCTTCTGGCGCATGCCTATCTGAGCCCTGGCGACGAGGCGATCTACAGCCAGTATGGCTTCCTCGTCTATCCGATCGCCATCCAGTCCAATGGCGCAACGCCGGTGGTGGCGCCCGAGAAGGACTTCCTGGCCGACGTCGACGCCATCCTGGCGCGGGTAACCGCGCGGACGCGCATGGTGTTCCTTGCCAATCCCAACAATCCGACGGGGCGCTATCTGCCCTTCAGCGAGGTGAGACGCCTTCATGCGGGGCTTCCCGCAGGAGTCCTCCTGGTGCTCGACGCGGCCTATGCGGAATATGTCCGCCGCAACGACTACGAGGCGGGGATCGAACTCGTCGCCACCTCGCCCAACGTGGTGATGACGCGGACATTCTCCAAGATCCATGGGCTGGCCGCTCTGCGCCTCGGCTGGGCCTATTGTCCCTCGCATGTCGCCGATGTGCTGAACCGCGTGCGCGGGCCCTTCAACATCAGCGCGCCGGCAATCGCCGCGGGTGCCGCCGCCATGGCGGACCAGGAATTCGTGGAACGCGCCGTCTCCCACAACGACACCTGGCTGCCCTGGCTCACGAAGGAGTTGGCCGCCCTCGGCCTCACGGTGACGCCGAGCGTCTGCAACTTCGTTCTGGTGCATTTTCCGGCGGCGGGCGGGCGTGATGCCCATGCCGCCGATGCCCATCTGCAGAACCATGGTTTCATCGTCCGCCGCATGGATGCCTATGGCCTGCCTGGTGCGCTGCGCATCACGGTGGGCACCGAAGAGGCGAACCGTGGATTGATCGCCTGCCTCAAGGCGTTCATGTCATGAGCCCCGCCTTCGACCGCGTGGCCCTCATCGGCATCGGCCTCATCGGCTCTTCGCTTGCGCATGCGATGCGCAAGAAGAAGCTGGCGGCGGAGATCACCGGCTATGCCCGAAGCGAGGCGACGCGCGCCAAGGCCCTCGAACTCGGACTGGTCGACAAGGTATTCCCGAGTGCCCGCGAGGCGGTCGCCGGTGCTGGCCTGGTGATCCTGTGCTCGCCGGTCGGCACCTACGCCGAACTCGCGCGCGAGATCGGTCCCGCGCTCCAACCGGGCGCCATCCTCACCGATGTCGGTTCGGTCAAGGGCGCGGTTGTCCGGGACGTCGCGGAACATGTGCCGCCCGGCGTTCACTTCATCCCCGGTCATCCCATCGCCGGCACGGAGCAGTCCGGTCCCGAATCGGGCTTCGCCGAACTCTTCATCAATCGCTGGTGCATCCTGACGCCGCTTCCGGGGGCCGATCCCGAGGCGGTCGAGCGGCTGGCGGCGTTCTGGCGGGCCTGCGGCTCGAACGTCGAGACGATGACGCCGGAGCACCACGACCTCGTGCTTGCCATCACCAGCCACCTGCCGCATCTGATCGCCTACAACATCGTCTCGACGGCGGCGGATCTTGAGGAGGTGACCTCCTCCGAGGTGATCAAATACTCGGCTGGTGGCTTTCGAGACTTCACCCGCATCGCGGCATCCGACCCGACGATGTGGCGCGACGTGTTCCTGAACAACAGGGAGGCGGTGCTGGAAATGCTGGGGCGCTTCTCGGAGGATCTTTCCGCGCTGCAGCGCGCCATACGCTGGGGAGACGGCGAGACGCTGTTCAACATCTTCAGCCGTTCGCGCCAGATCCGGCGTGGCATCATCGCGGCAGGGCAGGATACCGCCGCGCCCGACTTCGGCCGCGGTGTTCCGAAAACTCAGTAAAGCGGCTTGAGATCGGCAAGCTTGAAGGGGCCGAGATAGAGCACGCCATCCTGCGCGATGAGTGGCGCCTTCGCCTCGTTGCCGAGCAAGCCCAGGACGGACCTGAGTGCTATTGCCTGCTCATCCGACATTTCGAGATGGGGCCTCAGCAGCTTGAGCAGTCCATCGAGATCGTTGGTTTCCGTCTCGAGCCTTCCGGAGATGCGGTGGGCCGCATCAAGCGCGACCGTGCCCGATCCCCAATAGCGCACACTCCCATTCTGCAGCGTGACGTTCTCGATCTTCAGGGCTGATGCGGACTGCAGCGATCCCAGGAGGTCGCCCTGCGAGATGGACAGCGGAGACTTGCCCTCCGGCTGGTAGTTCCCCTCCGTCACCGAAACGGCGATATCGGTCCCGCCCGCGGCAGCAGGCCTCGAATGCAGCATCAGCTTCGCCGCTGTGCCGACGCCCGGAATCGACAGGGCAGGAATCTCGGCCGACATCCTGGGATGGCTGTCGCGGTCGAAGGTGACGGCGGCGACCGCTCGCTGATGCGCGATCTCGACCGGCGACTCGCCCGCCGCAGTGACGGTGCTGGGGCCATCGAGCAGGGCCACCACCTGCCAGGGCGCATAGGCGAGTGCTGCCAACAGAAGCTTGGAGGACCTGACCTCGGCGCGCCCGTTCAGGCTGACGGCGGGGCTGTTGCAGGTGAACTCGAAATGGAAGGGAAAGCCGCCCCAGCCTTCCTCCGCACAAGCAAGCGTCAGGCCCTGGGTTGCGAGGCGCGCGCGCTCCTCGCCAAACCGGGTCTTCACAATGCCCTGGGCGAAGAACCAGTAGAGTGTCCACAGCAGGGCGAGCAAGAGGACGGCTGCCAGCGGCAGGAACATCCTCCAGGGGCGGGGCGCAGCATCCGGCATTTGATCTTCGATCGTCATTCGCGTTAGTGAGTCCGTCACCATGCAGCAGTTCTGGATTTTTGGCTATGGCTCGCTCATGTGGCGGCCGGGGTTCGACTTCCGCCGCAGCGAGCCGGCGCTTGTCCACGGTTATCACCGCAGCCTCTGCGTCTATTCACATGTGCACCGCGGAACGCCCGACGAACCGGGCCTGGTGCTCGGCCTCGACCGTGGCGGATCCTGCCACGGCATGGCCTTCGAGGTGGCACCCGAGCGCTGGGAGGAGATCATCGCCTATCTCCGCGCGCGGGAGCAGGTGACGTCAGTCTATGTCGAGAAGCGAAAGACCATCAGGCTTCTCGCCTCCGGCCTCGCCGTCGAGGCGACGACCTATGTGGTCGACAAGGCGCACCACCAGTATGCAGGCAAGCTGCCGGACGATGCGCTCGTCTCACGCGTCACGCGCGGGCGGGGCATGTCGGGCCATTGCCGGGACTACGTGCTCAACACGCTCGCCCACCTGCGCGACATGAAGATCCACGATCCGACCCTCGAGCGCCTTGCCGCACGGCTTGCGGATCAGGCGGCCAGCAGTTCCAGCTGAACCGGCCTGGCGTAGGCCTTCGCCTCGACCGGCGGCGGCACCGCCATCGCAGCCAGAAGATCGCGCATCACATGGCGCGCCGTCTCCTCCTCGCGGGCGAGAAGGTGCACGTGAATTTCCTCTTCGCCGGGCTGCCCGCCCGCCGGAAGGGCTCCGGACATGTTGCCCTCGGCATCGAAGCGACCCACTGCCAGCGCCCGCCGCGATCCGCCGCAAACTCTCACCAGCACATAGACCGCCCCGGGCACCGGCGGGCAGAGATGCCGCTGATAGATCGAGTGGATGTAGCGCTGGCCGGAGGCGCCGCGCCAGTACCAGAATCGTTCACCGAGGCCGAAGTCCTCAGGCAGGGCGAGGGAGAGGGGCTGTCCGTACATCATGAGAACAAACATAGAACATTTGTTCGTCCTGTCAAGATGCTTCATGCGTTTTGCGTCAGCTGCATTTCGAGAAGCCGCAGGAGAGACAGGTGGCGCAGCCCTCCTGGAACATCAGGGACTGGCCGCCGCAGCGCGGGCAGGAGACGCGTTTTTCTCCGTCCTTCTCCGCGACCTGGAAGCGCTGCCCGGATGGCGACAGGAAGCCGATGTCGATCATGTGGCGCTCGATGACCCCGCCGATCGCGGCGAGAAGGCTCGGCACGTAGCGCCCACCCATCCACTGTCCACCTCTCGGGTCGAATACGGCCTTCAACTCCTCCACCACGAAGGACACGTCGCCACCGCGCCGGAACACCGCCGAGATCATGCGGGTCAGCGCCACCGTCCAGGCATAGTGCTCCATGTTCTTGGAGTTGATGAAGATCTCGAACGGCCGCCGCCGCCCATCCTCGACGATGTCGTTGATGGTGATGTAGATCGCATGGTCCGTCTCGGGCCATTTCAGCTTGTAGGAAAAGCCGCTCAAGACCTCCTCGCGGGCCCGCGGTGCCTCGCCCTCGGGTGCCTCAACGGCGGTGGGAACGGGCGTGCTCGACAGCACGGACCCGGTGATGCTGTTGGGCCGGAAGGTCGTGCAACCCTTCAGGCCCATATCATAGGCGTCTTCATAGACCGACCTGAACGCCTCGAAGGAGAAATCCTCCGGGATGTTGATGGTCTTCGAGATCGAGCTGTCGACGTGCCGCTGCAAAGCGGCCTGCATGGCCAGGTGGTCTGCCGGCGTCAGCTGATCGGCGGTGATGATGGAGGCTGGCAAGGCAGCGTCCTCGCCCTTCAGCCGCCACCACAGCGAAGCGGCATAGTCCGTCGCCCGTTCGCTGCGCGTGGAGCCGTCGGCCTGCAGGATCCGCCGCTCCTGCCTGATGCTGAAGATCGGTTCGATGCCGCTCGACACGTTTCCGGCCAGGAGCGAGATGGTGCCGGTCGGCGCGATCGAGGTCAGAAGCCCGTTCCTGATGCCGTCCAGCGCGATCGCGTCACGAAGCTCCTGCGGCAGGCCTGCGGCGTGGCCGGTGCTTGCGAAGCGCGCCGGATCGAACAGCGGAAAGGACCCGCGCGCCTTGGCCAGTGCAATGCTGGCGCCGTAGGCGGCCCGCTCGATCGCCGCCATCCAGTCCTGGGCCGCCGTGGCGGCCCCCGGCGTGCCATAGACCAGCCCGCACATTGCCAATGCATCCGCGAGGCCCGTGATCCCCAGCCCGATCCGCCGCTTGGCAAAGGCTTCCTCGCGCTGCTGCGGAAGCGGGTAATTCGACACGTCGATCACATTGTCCATGAAGCGAACGGCAATGGCCGCCGCCTGGCCAAGCGCCGCCTCATCGATCCTTGCGTCCTCCTCGAAGGGGTCGAGGATGAAGCGCGTGAGGTTGAGCGAGCCGAGGAGGCAGGCGCCGTAAGGCGGAAGCGGCTGCTCCCCGCATGGGTTCGTGCTGCCGATCGTCTCGCAATAGGAGAGGTTGTTCTCGGCATTGACGCGATCGATGAAGATGACGCCGGGCTCCGCGTAGTCGTAGGTGGCCCGCATGATCTGGTCCCACAGCCTCGCGGCGGGAATTGTGCGAAACGTCCTGCCCTCGAACACGAGGGGCCAGTCCTCTCCCGCCTTCACGGCTTGCATGAAGCGCTCCGTGACCAGAACCGAGAGATTGAAGTTGCGCAAGCGCCCCGGCTGGCGCTTCGCCGCGATGAAGTCCTCGATGTCCGGATGGTCGCAGCGCATCGTCGCCATCATGGCGCCGCGCCGCATGCCGGCCGACATGATGGTCTTGCACATGGCGTCCCACACATCCATGAAGCTCAAGGGGCCGGAAGCATCAGCGCCGACGCCCTTGACCTCGGCACCCCTTGGACGCAGCGTCGAGAAGTCATGACCGATGCCGCCACCCTGCTGCATGGTGAGGGCGGCCTCCTTGAGCTGGGTGAAGATCCCATCGAGCGAGTCCGGGATGCGGCCCATGACGAAACAGTTGAACAGCGTCACCTGCCGGTCCGTGCCGGCACCGGCCAGAATGCGGCCCGCGGGCAGGAAGCGGTAACCCTCGAGTATGCCGTAGAAGGCAGCGGCCCAGCGCGCGCGTTCGTCCGGGGCCTCGGCCGCGGCGATCGCTCCCGCGACCCGCCGCCAAGTGTCCTCGACACTTTGCTCAGGCTCGCCCCCGGAGGACGGCTTGAACCGGTACTTCATGTCCCAGATGTCCCGCGAGATGGGATCAATGGCAGGCTTGCTGGGATTGTCCATGGGTAACCTCCAGAGGCCGCAACATGTTACTGCGTCCTCGCGGCAGAGTCGAGCATTTGTTCTCTATTTGTACGCTTAGCTCCGCTGGCGCCCCTCGGCAACCAGGGCCTTTGTCTCCGTTTCGATGGCGCTTTCCAGCCGCGCCTGGAACGGCTTTCGCGCAAGCCCCGGCGGGATGGGTTCAAGGAAGGAGATCACGATCGTGCCGGGCCGGCGCAGGAACTGCCGCCGAGGCCAGTACAGCCCGGAATTCAGGGCGAAGGGCACGCAGGCCACGCCGAGCGTTCCGTAGAGGGCAGCGGCACCCGGCTTGTAGTCCGGCGGATCATCAGGCGCCCTGCGGGTTCCTTCCGGCATGATCACCACCTGGCGGTTCATCGCCACCGCCTGCTCGGCAGCCCTCACGAGCGAGCGCAGCGCCTGGGTTCCGGCGGTGCGTTCGACGGGGATCATGCGGAACTTGTAGATGAACCAGCCGAAGAAGGGGATGTAGGACAGTTCCTTCTTCAGGACCATCGCCGGATCGTCGAGCAAGGGCAGGATGGCGAAGGTCTCCCAGAAGGACTGGTGCTTTCCCGCCACGAGGCAAGATCCCTTCGGAATGTTCGACGCACCCCGCACCTCCATGTGGATTCCGGCAATCACCCTGAGCCAGAACAGCGATGACCGGGCCCACACCTGCAGCGCGCGGATCGACCACTTGCGCGGCGTGAAATAGAAGCCGGAACCGAGGACCAGGAACAGCGCGAGGTTGACATAGAAGACGACGTTGAAGAGCGCCGAACGGACATAGATCATGTGATCACACCCAGACGGCGCATCAGCGTCACCCTTGCCGTGATCAGGCAGATCAGCGTCGCGGCCACCGGCACCGCGAACAGCAGCGCATAGCTCCAGATGGCGACTTCGGGTGCTGCGAAGAGCAGGCTGCGACTGGCCTCCGCAACCCCGCTGCCGCTGGAAAGGCC
>JADCDC010000597.1 GCA_020252385.1 Aestuariivirga sp. | reverse complement strand
CCTCGACATCAACACCGGCCTTGCCGGACGCGTGCTCGCTCTGGCCGATCTCGTCGACCCGGATGAGGATGCCGCCCTGGAGCAGCTTGCGCACCTCGCGCTGCTGCTTGCCGAGGACGCGGAGGACCCTGCGCGCGACCGGCTGCCCGGTCTCTATGTCGGTGACAGCGGCATCGCGGTGAGCCTGTTGCGCGCCAGCCAGACATTGCAGTCGCCCGATCTCGAGGCGCGTGCGGCAGCACTGATGCGACAGTCCAATCGACTGGCCCACGACTCCCCCGACATGTTCAACGGCATGGCCGGGCGGCTTCTCGCCAACCTCCTGTTCAGCGAGGCGACGCGTGAGGAGGACTTCCTCGCCAGCGCCAATGATTTCGCCACACGGCTTGCGGAAACGGCGGTGACAACCGGTACCGGCGAATGCGCCTGGGCCATTCCGGAGGGCTACAGCGGCCTCGCCGGCAAGATCCACACCGGCTATTCGCACGGCGCGGCGGGGATCGCCGATGCGCTGCTCGACCTTCACGAGATGACGGGAGAGGAGCGGCATGCCGCACTGGCGCTTGGCACCGCGCGCTGGCTCGTGCGGATTGCCGAACCCTGCGGGCTTGGCGGCGACGGCCTCGAATGGCCCGTCACCGAAGGGGGACAGCCGATGGGCCCGCTGTGGTGCCATGGCGCGGGCGGTGTTGCCCGCCTCTTCCTGTCGCTCCACCGCCTCGGGCTGATGGAGGGCGCCCTCGACGTGGCGCGCCGTGCCATGGTGAGCGTCACCGGGCCGGGCCGCGCGCTGGGCCCCACCCGCTGCCACGGGCTTGCCGGCTCGATCGAGATCCTGCTCGACGTCGAACGGGCGGCGGGCGATGGCGTCCACCTTGCCCGCGCGCGCCAACTGGGCGCACTGCTTCCGGCCTTCGCGCTGCCGATCGGCAGCACGCTCGCATGGTGCGGCGACGAGCCGGGCCAGATCTCCGCCAGCTACATGACCGGCGGCGCGGGGATCGCGGTGGCCCTACAGCGCCTCGCCGCGCCCGAACGTCCGCACCAGCTGTCGCGCCAGGGCTTCCGCTGGCGCGCGCGCCAGGTTCCATCACACGCCACTCAACACGCAGCACAAGGAGGATGACCATGAAGCCGCCCAAGGACGTGACCAGGATCAACCCCGAACGTCTCGGCAAGGAGCTCGCCGCCGCAGCGGAGGTGCTGGCCGCCATCTCCCAGCCGGACCGGCTCAAGGAGGTGATCGCGGCACTGCGGACAGGCGATCACGATGCCTTCCACAAGGCCGCGCTGAAGCCATTTCCCCTGCCCCGGCCGCTACAACGCCCGGTATGCCTGACCGTGCTGGCGGCGATCCGCACGCTCGTCTCGACCATCGCCGTGGTCAAGCACTGGTACTGGACGGCAAACAACCCTTTCGGCGCGCCGACCGGCGCCAAGATCGACACCACGAGTTCCCTCAACCCCGACGATGCGGAGAAGGAGGAGCTCTACAATTCCTATGTGAGCCAGGGCTGGGCCACCGTCACCATCAGCTTCGACCTGGTGCGCGAGCCCCTGCCCATCACCAGGCTCGAGGCCGCCTGCCTGCCCAGGCGCTGAGCCCGCAAGGCTTGCCTCTGCGGGCATGATCGCGCAATCTGCCGGGATCATGCCCGCTTCGATCTTTGCCAGCGACTTCAGACCCCGCCCCTATTGGTGGGACCGTTACGAACCAGCCCCGCTCCCCGAGATCGCGCTGCCCAAGGCGGCACGCGTGGTCATCGTGGGCGCGGGCTATGCGGGGCTCAATGCCGCGCTCGAGCTTCACCGCGAGGGGATCGAGGCCATCGTGCTCGATGCCAACGAGCCGGGCTTCGGCGGATCGACGCGCAATGGGGGCATGGTGGCGGGCGGCGTCAACGTGGGCAAGCGCTACATGGCTAAGGCGCTGTCGGACGCGGAGGCGGCACCCTACCTCAATGACGCGGCGGACGCCTTCAGCCATGTCGAGGAGCTGATCGCGCGCGAGAGGATCGACTGCGGCTGGACGCGGGCTGGCTATTTCCTCGGCGCCTGGTGCAAGAGCCACTACGAGGGCATGTCGCACAAGGTGGAGGTCTTGAACCGTACCGCGCGCTCGGAAGCCTATCTCGTGCCGCCGGAGCGCCAGCGCGACGAGATCGGCTCCGACTATTACCGCGGCGGCATGGTGGTGGGGCGTGCGGGCCATCTCCACCCTGCCCTGTTCTTCAAGGGGCTGCTCGACCTGTGCCTGGCGCGCGGCATTCCCATCGCCTCCAAGACGCCGGTGACGAGGCTTGCCGAAACGGGTTCCGGCTGGCGGGTCGAGACACCGCGCGGCGCCATCGAGGCCGGCGACGTGATCATCGCCACCAACGGCTATACGGGCGACGTGACGCCGGAGCTGAAGCGGCGCGTGGTGCCGGTCGGCTCCTACATCATCGCCACGGAGGAACTGGCGCCGGACCTTGCGGCTTCGCTGAGCCCCAAGAACCGCTCGTTTGCGGATACGCGGCGCGTGCTGACCTACTATCGCATGTCGCCCGACGGACGGCGGCTGGTGTTCGGCGGGCGCGCCAAGTTCGGCCATACCGACCCGGTCGAGACCGCGGCGATCCTGCACCGCTTCATGCTGGACCGCTTCCCGCAGCTTGAAGGCACGAAGATCACCCATGCCTGGACCGGCAACGTCGCCTTCACGCTGGACGAGATGCCCCACATGGGGAAGTTCCAGAACCTGCATTACGCGCTGGGCTGCAACGGCTCCGGCATCGCCATGATGAGCTATCTGGGCCACCAGACGGCGCGCAAGGTGGCCGGACGGGCGAACCGGGTCTGCGCCTTCGACCGGCCGGAATTCCCCGACCACCCGCTCTACACCGGCAGCACATGGTTCCTGCCGTGGATCGGCCGCTACTTCCGCACGCGCGACTGGCTGGACCGCCGCTTCGGATGATCTTCGAGTCACCCCGGCTCATCGCCCGGCGCTTCGGCGAGGGCGACGTTGCCGCACTGGTCGCGATCCGCAATGATCCGGAAGTGGCCAGGTACCAGTCCTGGTCAGCCTTCAGCGCGGAGGACGCCCGCCGCTTCATCGCGGAACTGGCCGGGCTTGAGCCGGGCGAGCCCGGCTGGTTCCAGTTCGCGCTGGAGGAGAAGGAGACCGGGAGCTTGGTTGGCGATTGCGGCCTCGACGTGTTGGCGGAAGACCGGAGGCTCGCCCGCATCGGCTACACCATTGCCAGGGCGCACTGGAACCGGGGGCTCGCCAGCGAGGCGGTGAGGGCACTCGCGGCCCATGCCTTCGCCAGTTTCCCCCTCTCGCGCATCGAGGCCTCCTTCGACCCCGCGAACGGCGCATCTCGCCGGGTGCTCGAGAAGGCGGGCTTCACCCGCGTGGGGCTGTTCCGCGACAGCGCCTGGTTCGAGGGCGACTGGGGGGACGATCCGCTCTATGCGCGTGTGCGTGGCGGCTGAGGCGGCTCAGCCGCAGCGGGCCTGCATGCGCCACTTGGCGTCCTTGTAGGCGGGCTTGCTCTGGAGCTTGCCCTTCTGGCCATCGGGGCAGGCGAAATAGCCGAGCGAGGAAGTCGCCACCGCCTCGGCATCCTTCTGCTGCTTCGACGTCATGCCGGAGACCGACATGTCATAAAGGCCTGAGCCCTTGCTGCTGAAATCGAGCTTGTAGGTCTTGCCGTTGTAGAAGATCGGCTCCGAGCGCGAGGCGACCTGGGGGGCGGCCGGCTTCTCGCTGGTGATGCGCACGCTGGGGTCGTTGCTGCAGGCCGAAAGCATCAGGCCTGCCACCACCAGGAGAATCGCGCCGGTCACCAGGGTTCGCATGGCGGGCGTTATGCCCCGCAAGCCTCGACCGGGCAAGAGTGGCGAAGTATAGAGGCCGTCATGACACGCTTTGACCCCGCCTCGCTCCTCGTTCCCCGCTCGCGCGCCACCGACGAAGGCCCCATCATCCGCATGTCGCAGCGCGCGCGCGAATTGCGCGCCAAGGGCATGGACGTGGTGAGCCTGACGCTGGGCGAACCCGATTTCGACACGCCGGAGAATATCCAGGCCGCAGCCACGCAGGCGATGAAGGCGGGCTTCACGCATTATTCGCCGGTGATGGGCATTCCGGAACTGCGCCAGGCCCTGGCAAGGAAGCTTGCCGCCGAGAACGGGCTTCACTACGGGCCAAACGACATCGCCGTGGCGAATGGCGCCAAGCAGGCGATCGCCAATGCCATCCTCTCGATCATCGGCGAGGGCGACGAGGTGATCATGCTCGCACCCTTCTGGGTGTCCTACGAGATCACGGTGCGCTTCGCGGGCGGAACGCCCGTGGTGCTGGGTGCCGGCATCGAGGAGAACTACAAGGTCTCGCCGGCCCGCATCGCCGCGGCGATCACACCCAGGACCAAGCTGATCGTGCTCAACTCGCCGTCGAACCCCACGGGCGCCGTGTGGACGAGGGCCGAGCTCGCAGCGCTCGCGGCGGTGGTCCTGGCGAATCCGCAGCTGATGGTGCTGTCGGACGAGATCTACGAATACATCCTCTTCGAGGGCGAGATGGTGTCGATCGGATCGCTGCCCGGCATGCTGGAGCGCACCATCACGGTGAACGGCTTCTCCAAGGGCTTCGCCATGACCGGCTGGCGGCTCGGCTATGCCGCGGCACCCGAACCCATCGCCAGGGCGATGAGCCGCATCCAGAGCGCCATCACGGCGGGCGCCAACCAGTTCGTGCAGCGCGCCGCCATCGCAGCACTCGAAGGCCCGCGCGATGAGGTGGAGCGCATGCGGCGCGAATACCAGAAGCGGCGCGACATGGTGCTGGCGGGCCTCAGCGCCATTCCGGGCGTCCGGATCGGCGACATCCCCGCGACCTTCTATGCCTTTCCGGATGTTTCGGGACTTTTGGGACGG